>ONPM01000148.1 GCA_900319715.1 uncultured Prevotella sp. | reverse complement strand
GATCGTTGTAGTCGAGACTGGGCGTCGGATTGACAAAGAGCCTTACACGCTGAGCATTCCACCCCACAGCCTCGCTCTTCATATATTGCAACATGTCTGCAATCTTCTGGCCATCAGCATCATAATATGGCACTTTGTACTTCTCGTATTGTGGAAGCAATGAGATGTCGCCTCCGACGTAACGCTGTGCATGAATAGAGAGGTGAGGGGTGAGAGGTAAGAGGTAAGAGATTACCAACACCACTACCCTCGCCCATCTGCTCAATTCGCTCCTTCTGCACTTTCTGTCTCTAAAAGTAATCATCTGTAAACCGTAAACTGTAAACTGTAAACAAAAAAACTATCTCTCCTTCTCCCTTTGCTCCAAAAACTCACTGACCTGTTCCTGCTTGCCACGGGTAACGGCGATACGTCCCGAGCGGGTGTACTGGAACACGCAGCCGAAGGTGTCGAGAGCACGGTAGAGCGAGATAATATCCTCTGTGACGCCATGCTTCATCACGATGACGTATGTGGGGTTCACCTCGATGATCTGGGCATCGAAACGGCGGATGGTACGCGATATCTCGGGATTCTCCAAGACCATCGGCGTAGAGAGTTTATAGAGACCCGACTCACGGATGAACAACTGGTCGTCGGTGAAGTAATTGGCTTTCACCACGTCGATCTTCTTCTCAATCTGATGGACAATCTTCTGTATCTGGTCCTCGTCGCTCCAGGCGGTGATGGTGTATTTATGCACGCCGGGGATGCTCGAGGCCGATACGTTCAGACTCTCGATATTCACCTGCCGACGGGTAAAGACAGCCGTCACCTGATTCAAGATACCGGCCACGTTCTCAGAATACACTAACAAGGTATAAAGTTTCTTCTCTTCCATATTTTTATATTTCCAACTTCATTTTATCGATATCCATACCCGGGGGCGTCATGGGCAGAACGTTGTCCTCTTCGAGGATGGCACACTCGAGGATGTAGGGGCCGTCGGTGGTAAGCATCTTCTGCACAGCAGCAGCCAGATCCTGACGGTCTGTCACAGCCTGGTAAGGGATTCCGTAGCCCTGGGCGATAAGTTCGTAGTTGGGGTTCATCATCTTCGTGAACGACTTACGACGCATCCAGAACATATCCTGCCACTGGCGCACGTTGCCTAAGTAGTGGTTGTTCATCAAGATCATCTTCACGGGTGCCTTCTGTTCCATGATGGTGCCGAGTTCCTCGATACACATCTGGAAACCACCGTCGCCCATGAAACAGCAGACGGTACGACCAGGCGCGCCGAAGGTGGCGCCGATGGCGGCAGGCATGCCATAGCCCATCGTACCGAGACCACCGCTGGTGCAGATGCTCCGCTTATGGTGATACTTGAAGTAACGGGTTGCAAACAATTGATTCTGACCGACATCCGTCACTAAGACCGTATCATCAGGAGCCTGTTCTGCTATCACATTGACGACCTCACCCATCCGCAACGGTCCCTCCTTCGGATGGATGGCGGGTTCAATCACTTTCACCCGTTCCTTTTCGTCGAGCGGTTTGAAGGATTCGCGCCATTCTGTGTGCTTGGCCTCCTGGAGCAAGGCGGTGATGGCGGGCAACGACTCCTTACAGTCGGCAATCACCGCCACGTCGGTCTTCACGTTCTTGTCAATCTCACTAGGGTCGATATCGAGGTGGATAACCTTGGCCTGTTTGGCGTAGGTCTTCAGGTTACCCGTCACACGGTCTGAGAAGCGCATGCCGATGGCGATGAGCACGTCGCACTCCTGCTCCTTCAGGTTCACGGCATAGTTGCCGTGCATACCCAGCATACCGACATTCAGCGGATGATTGGAGGGTAGCGCAGAGAGACCGAGCATCGTACGGCCTGCAGGGATGTCGGCCTTCTCGAGGAAGGCTTTCAGTTCGCCTTGGGCATTACCCAACTCCACACCCTGTCCAACGAGAGCCAAGGGTTTCTTGGCATTGTTGATTAGTTCGGCGGCTTGATAGACAGCCGTCTTGTCGAGTTTGGGATAGGGCACATAGGAACGTATGAAACGGACCTTCTGCGGATTATACTCTATCTCCTCCACCTGCGCGTTCTTCGTGAAGTCGAGCACCACTGGGCCAGGACGACCTGTGCGAGCGATATAGAAAGCACGGCTGACAGCCCAAGCCACATCTTCGGCATGACGGATCTGATAACTCCACTTAGAGATTGGCTGCGACACGCCCACAAGGTCCACCTCCTGAAAGGCGTCGGTACCAAGGGCAGCGATGGGTACCTGTCCGGCAATGACAACAATCGGCGTGGAGTCGAGCATCGCATCGGCGATACCCGTCAGTGTGTTCGTCACACCAGGGCCGCTGGTCACCAGGGCCACACCTACCTCACCAGACACTCGGGCATAGCCCTCGGCGGCGTGAGTGGCTCCCTGCTCATGACGCACCAATATATGATCGAAACATTTCTTCTCGCCTCGTGTGTAGTCGAAGAGCGCATCATACACGGGCATGATGCTGCCACCGGGATAGCCGAAGATGGTCTTCACCCCCTCAGCCTGCAGCGCCCGCATCAGCGCCTTCGATCCTGTAATCCTGTCTCTTAGCATATTTTCTTCTTTTTCATTCTAGTTTTACTAGTCAGACTAGTTAGACTAAACTAACTAGTCAATGATCCTTATTCCTCCCTGACCACACGATTGCGCTTCAAAGGTTGCTGCGGACGGGCGGCGAGTTCCTCATCAGAGAGTTTCACGCTGATGGAGCGCGAGGGGATGTCGATCACGATGATGTCGCCATCCTTGATCTTGCCGATATTACCGCCATTGGCAGCCTCGGGAGAGATATGACCAATGGAGAGTCCGCTGGTACCTCCGGAGAAACGACCGTCGGTTATCAGGGCACACTCCTTACCGAGGTGCATACTCTTGATATAACTCGTCGGATAGAGCATCTCCTGCATACCAGGACCACCCTTCGGTCCCTCATGGGTAATCACCACGCAGTCACCGCTCTTCACCTGTCCGCCGAGGATTCCCTCACAGGCATCTTCCTGAGAATCGAATACCACAGCAGGGCCTTCGAAGTGCCAGAGGCTCTCATCGACACCTGCAGTCTTCACCACACAACCGTCCTGAGCGATATTGCCGAAGAGTACAGCAAGGCCTCCATCCTTTGTGTAGGCATGCTCGAGGTCACGGATACAACCATTGGCACGGTCGGTATCGAGAGTGCCCCACTCTTCCGACTGTGAACCCATCTTCGTGGAGAAGCGGTTGCCGGGAGCAGTCTGATAGATACGGTTGGCCTCGGGATCAAGGGCACCATCCACGAGGCAGAGCCGTCGATCAGTCCACCTTTGTTCAGTTCGTTAAGGATTCCGAGAATACCACCGGCACGCCCACACTCCTGAACAGAATATTTCTGGGTGTTTGGGGCGAGTTTACACAGACAGGGTACCTTACGGCTCAAGGTGTCGATATCCTTCATGGTGAAGTCGGCACCAGCCTCCTGGGCCACAGCCAATAGATGAAGTACGGTATTCGTACTACCACCCATCGCAATGTCAAGACTCATGGCATTGAGGAACGCCTGGCGGGTGGCGATGTTACGCGGCAACACGCTCTCATCGCCATCCTCGTAATAGGCAAAGGCATTCTTCACCACCTGACGTGCAGCGGCCTTAAAGAGTTCGATACGGTTGGTATGGGTAGCGAGGATGGTACCGTTGCCAGGCAACGAGAGACCGATGGCCTCCGTGAGCGAGTTCATCGAGTTGGCGGTGAACATGCCTGAGCACGATCCACAGCCCGGACAAGCGCAACTCTCAATCTCCTGCATCTCTTCATCAGATACCGAGGGGTCAGCACCCTTCACCATTGCCGTGATCAGGTCGGCATTTTCGCCACGCCACTTACCAGCCTCCATCGGACCTCCTGAGCAGAACACCGTCGGGATGTTCAGTCGCATGGATGCCATCAGCATACCTGGTGTCACTTTGTCGCAGTTAGAAATACAAATCATGGCGTCAGCCTTGTGGGCATTGACCATATATTCCACGCTGTCGGCAATGATATCACGGGAGGGCAACGAATAGAGCATGCCGTCATGACCCATAGCGATACCATCGTCGATGGCTATGGTGTTGAATTCCGCTGCATAACAGCCCATCTTCTCAATCTCTTCACGGACAATCTGACCAATCTCATGCAGATGTGTATGACCCGGTACGAACTGTGTGAAAGAATTTACAACGGCGATAATGGGCTTACCGAACTGTTCATGTTTCATACCTGTAGCCACCCACAAAGCACGGGCGCCAGCCATCCTTCTGCCTTCAGTACAGACAGCACTTCTTAACTGATGTTGCATAAATAAAGTCTTTAATCAATCAAATTAGGTGCAAAATTACACTAAATCCTTCAAATATACGCATTTTTTCATTCTTTTTTTGTATTTTTGCACACAGAATGACAAACTAAAACGTATTTTATATATGAGACTAACACTACTTTCTATGGCGTGCCTCGTTGTTTTAGGGACGTTCGCACAGCCACGACAGGAGGTCACCCTCAGCGACAACTGGAGTTTTTCGCACGACCAGCAGACATGGGAAATCGTGACGGTGCCCCACGACTGGGCCATCGCCGGACCATTCGATAAGAAATGGGACTTGCAGATGGTGGCCATCGAACAGAATGGTGAGAAAGAGGCTACCGAGAAGAGTGGCCGTTCGGGTGCCTTACCTTGGATTGGTGAAGGCTACTACAAACGAACCATCCAGATCCCGGCAGCCTGTCAGCACGCTGAACTCATGTTCGATGGTGCGATGGCAGAACCCACGGTTTTCCTCAATGGTCATAAGGCGGGCTACTGGGCTTACGGATATAATGCCTTCCGTGTGGATATCACACCGTTCATGAAGGCAGGCGAGAATCTGTTGGAGGTTCATCTTAAAAACGTGGAAGAGAGTTCGCGCTGGTATCCAGGCGCAGGCATCTACCGTCCCGTAAAACTCGTCATGACAGGCAAAGACAGGATTGACCCTTGGAAAACCTTCATCCGCACCACAGAGATCAGCGACGGAAGGGCTTTGCTCGATGTGACCGTAGGTTGTGGCAGTCCGTTCAACGACCATGTAGGTTTTGAGATAGAACTGCGCGATGCCAAAGGTATGTTAGTGGGTCATGAGCATTGTTCAGAAGTAAGCAGTTTGGGCGAGGCCAACCTGTCGTTCTCCGTTGCCAATCCCCATCTCTGGACACCAGAGACACCTTATTTATATACAGCCTATATCAGATTTATGAAGAACGGTAAGTTGCTCGACGCAGTGACGCAAAAGTTCGGCATCAGAACGGTGAAGTGCTCCAAGGAAGGTGGTTTCCAACTGAACGGTGTCACCCGCAAACTGAAAGGCGTCTGTCTGCACCACGACCTTGGGCCCTTAGGCGCTGCCATCAACAAGAGTGCCCTCATCCGTCAGATCAAGACCATGAAGGACATGGGTTGCGACGCTATCCGTACCTCGCATAATATGCCCTCGCAGATGCAGATGGACCTCTGCGACTCGCTCGGTATGATGGTGATGGCCGAGAGTTTCGACATGTGGATCTATCCTAAGTGCAAGAACGGCTATGCCCGTTTCTTCAACGACTGGTGGCAGAAGGACATTGAGAACCTGGTGCTGGCCAACCGCAACCATCCCTCCATCGTCATGTGGTCGATAGGTAATGAGATTCCCGAACAACATAGTGTGAAAGGTCGTGAGTTATCTGAGTCTTTACAGGCGCTCTGCCACAGCCTCGACCCCACCCGTCCTGTCACCCAAGGCATGGATAAGGCTGATGAAGCCCTAAAGAGTGGTTTTGCGCAGGTAATGGATGTTCCTGGCTTCAACTACCGCGTACATAAATATCAAAAGAATATCGAACAATTGCCACAGGGATTCCTGCTTGGCTCCGAGACCTCCTCGACAGTGAGCAGCCGAGGAGTGTATAAGTTCCCTGTCGAAGTGACAGACAACTCGCAGTATGCCTCCTGGGCTCCTACCTACGACCCGAATGCCATCAAGAATGCCGACGGACAGTGTTCGAGTTACGATGTGGAATACTGTTCGTGGTCGAATCTGCCTGATGACGACTGGGTGTGGCAGGACGATAAGGACTGGGTAATCGGTGAGTTTGTGTGGACGGGCTACGACTATCTCGGAGAACCCACGCCCTACGATGAGTTTTGGCCTTCGCGTAGTAGTTACTTCGGTATCTGCGACCTTGCCGGACTGCCTAAGGACCGCTATTATCTCTATCGTTCACGGTGGAATAAGGAGGATCACACCATCCATCTGCTGCCTCATTGGAGTTGGGGACTCACGAAAAAGGATAACGGGAATCGTATTGGCAAGGTGACGCCTGTGTATTGCTATACCGACTACCCTACCGCCGAGTTATTCCTGAATGGGAAGAGCCAAGGCAAGATATCCAAGAATCCACAGGAGCGCCTCGACCGTTATCGTCTGCGCTGGAACAACGTGAAGTATGAGCCGGGAGAATTGAAGGTCGTGGTCTATGATGCCGATGGCTGTCAGGCTGGTGAACAGACCCTCCGTACTGCTGGCAAGCCCGCTTCCCTGAAACTCGACGTTTGGACACAAAAGAATAATGGGATTCAAGCCGATGGTTCCGATCTCGCTTTTATCACCGTCTCACTCACCGATGCCAACGGAACCCTCATCCCCGACGCTTCCGACCAACTGACATTCGAAGTCTCAGGAGCAGGCACCTTCGAGGCAGTCTGTAATGGTGATGCCACGAGTCTGGAGTCGTTCAAGTCGCCCACAATGAAACTCTTCAATGGACAACTCGTCGTGATAGTGCGTAGTGCCAAACAACCCGGCATCCTCACCCTTAAGGTCACAAATACCCAGTTGTCGATGACAAAAGCCATCGACATACTGGTTAAGTAAACCAAACAGGTATTATTCTATCAGTTCGAAGTGCTGGTAGTCCTTACACGTAGTCCGAAGGCATCGACAGCCTCCTGTGAAACGGTGGTACCAGCCTGCCACTCCTTTAGGTTCTCCAATCCAGGGATGTCTTCCTGGCCAGACCCGCTGCCCCCTTCGTTTTCAAGTTTTTTCATGCCAAAGGGATTGTCAGCAGGCTGCTGATTGTTCTCAGCCAGCCAGTGACCCCAGCCGGTATTATTGTGGAAGTCTGTTGCCAGATAGGAGTCGCCAAAGGAG
>ONPM01000005.1 GCA_900319715.1 uncultured Prevotella sp. | reverse complement strand
CATGAGCATCGTGGGGCCGAGACCGCACATGCTGGCGCATACGGAGGAGTACTCGAAACTGATAGACAAGTATATGGTGCGGCACTTCGTGAAGCCGGGCGTGACTGGCTGGGCCCAGGTGACGGGATTCCGCGGGGAGACGAAGGAACTCTGGCAGATGGAGGGTCGCGTGAAGCGGGATATCTGGTATATGGAGCATTGGAGTATCTGGTTGGATATCAGGATTATATGGTTGACGTTTAAGACGATTTTTGTCCTTGACAAGAATGCTTATTAGGTTTCTTTTTTGAAAAAAGAAGCAAAAGAGAGGCGCTACCCCCAAGGCTGCGCAGAGAGAGACACGGCATTATTTATGGGGAGAAGTTGGAAATCAACTTCTCCTTTTTTTTTGCATAAGGTTTTTTGCACAACCAGCCGGTGCTTCGGCGCGAAGAAAGTAAGAGAAAAAAAATACTAAATATTTGGTGGTTATGGGAATAATGCGTATCTTTGCCAGCAAAATGCATGACAAGAACGCTTATTAACATGGAAGGGTATCAGTATCATATCTTCAGCCCGTACCGGGTGTGTCCGCTGGGGGCGCATGTGGATCATCAGCATGGACTGGTGACGGGGTTTGCAATCGACAAGGGAGTGGATTTGTGGTTTAATATTACGAACACGAATCTCACGGATGACACGAATAAATGGTCAGATGGTCATGTGCATTTAGAGAGTAAGACGTTTGATGGTATTGTTGATTTTGAGATTAATGCGCCGTCGCAGGTGAAGGAAGGTAACTGGGGCGACTATGCCCGGGGGGCGAAGTATGCCCTGAGGAAACGGTTTGAACTGAAACGGGGCGTCACGGGCGTGATACAGGGCAGTCTGCCTGTGGGGGGACTGAGTTCGAGTGCTGCGGTGCTGATTGCGTATGTGATGGCGTTTGCGAAGGCGAATGACATCACGTTGCAGCCGTTTGAGGTGGTGAAGATTGCCTCGGAGGCGGAGCGGGAGTATATCGGACTGAATAACGGCCTGTTGGACCAGGCGTGTATCGCACTGTCGAAGAAGAACCAGTTGCTGTTCCTGGATTGTGACTCGAATGAGTATCGGCTGATACCGTTCGGAGGAGTAACGAACACGAATAACACAAATCTGACGAATAAAAAAGATTCGAGTCATTCGGGTGATTCGTGTTCAGACCTTCCTTTTGAGATTGGCATTTTCTTTAGTGGGTTAACGCGTTCGTTGGTCAATTCGGACTATAATCTCCGAGTGTATGAGTGTAAGACGGCGGCATGGAATATGCTGGCGTATACGGACCAGCCGCTGAAGACGTTTGACAAGACGTTTCTGAGGGATATTCCCAAGGTGACCTTCGAGAAGACGAGGATTGCGATGCCGGCCAGGTTTGCACGGAGGGCGGAGCATTTCTACTCGGAGTACCGCAGGGTGAGACAGGGCGTAACGGCCTGGGAGACAGGGAATATGAAACTGTTTGGTAAACTGAGTTTTGATTCGTGTGAGAGCAGTATCCATAACTATGAGTGTGGGAGTCCGGAACTGATTGCGATCTATGAGATCATGCGGAGTCTTCCGGGTGTGTATGGGGGACGATTCTCTGGAGCGGGATTCAAGGGGGCGTGCATCGCACTGGTGGATCCGAAATGCAAGGAGGAGATAGAGGCGGAGGTGACGAGGCAGTATCTTGATAAGTTCCCTGAGTATGAGACCACCTTCAAGGTGTTCTGGGTGAAGCCGGATGACGGCGCGAGGTTTGTTTAGCACGCTATAGCGTGGAAATTAATCAAAATTTGATTCAAAATTGAACAACTATCTGATGATATACATGACTATATGTATTTAGTATAAATGGATCTAAGAGAGGAGCATAATAAACGATATGAGTTTTTTAGGGAGATAACGGGTGAGGCTATGCTTGTCCACCGTAAATATAAGCCCGGACTGCTAGAGTCTGCTTATGAAGCGGCCTTGAAATATCTTTTGGAACAAAAAGGTCATCAGGTGGATAGACAGGTATTCTTGCCGATTTTCTGGGATGATGTACAACTTGATCAGACGTATCGTATGGATTTGGTGATAGATAATGATATCATAGTAGAGTTAAAAGCCATATCACATATTGAAACTGGGCATAGGAAACAGTTGTGGAACTATATGAATCTGACCCATAAGCCTTATGGCATGCTGATCAATTTTGGGGCTGATCATCTCTATTCGGAATGGTATCATCGTCATCCGGAAGATGGCGCCATTGAAAAAGTAAAATTACTGTAGAATTTTGTATTAAATTTTAGAATAATTTCCGCCGAAAGGCGATAGGAAAATGAAGAATGTAGTTATAGCGGCGGGATATGCGACAAGGCTGGGGGAGTTGACGAGGAACTTCCCAAAGCCATTGTTGAAGATCGGGGAGAACACGATTCTTGGGAGGATGCTGGATGATATCGACCGGATCCCGGAGATCGATGAACATATCGTCATCACGAATCATCGGTTTGCACCGATCTTCGAGAAATGGACAGAGGTGAACGGTATAAAACCACTCCGTGAGGAAATTTTGCAAAATTCTGATCAAAATTTGAACCATTTCCAGGCGGAGCCTGCTCTAAAAGAAAATCTCCAAGTGAGCAAGCCTATTACTGTGGTGGATGACGGGACGGAAACGAATGAGACGAGGCTTGGGGCTGTGTGCGATCTGTTGTTCGCGATGGAGCAATTGCAGGTGGATGACGATCTGTTGGTGGTGGCGGCGGATAACCTGCTGTTCTTCTCGTTTCAGGAGTTCGTGGACTTCGCGAAGGAGAAACAGACGAGTTGCATCATGTGCCATGAACAGCCGTCGATAGAGAAACTGCAGCGGACGGGTGTTGTTGAACTGGATGAGCAGATGCGGGTGCTGGGGATGGAGGAGAAGCCTCAGGTGCCGAAGAGTCACTGGGCTGTGCCGCCGTTCTATATCTATCTGAAGAAGGATCTGGAGTTGGTGAGGCACTCGGTGGAGAATGGGTGTGGGAAGGATGCTCCGGGGAATCTGGCGCACTATATGGTGGAGCATACCACGATGCATGCCTGGCCGATGAGTGGGGGAAGGTTTGACATCGGAAGCCTGGATACGTATTACGAAGCGGTCAGACTTTATGGAAGACAACACGCTCCGCGTGGAAATTAAACAGAATTAATAATAAAATTTTGAACAAATTTTGAATAATTTCCCGTCGAAGACGGCTATCATAAGTTGAAGAAAGAATAAATGGAAAGAATTGATTTGAATAACAAGACCATATTGGTCACGGGGGCCGCGGGATTTATCGGCTCGAACTTGGTGAAGCGACTGCTCAAGGATGTGAAGGGCGCTACGATCATCGGTATCGACAATATGAACGATTATTATGATGTGGCACTGAAGGAATACCGACTGAAAGAGTTGGATACTATAGCCGCTTCGCGGGAAATTTTGCAAAATTCTGATCAAAATTTGAACCATTTCCAGGCGGAGCCTGCGAATAAGTGGGTGTTCGTGAAGGGGGATATCAGTGATAAGGGGACTGTCGACAAGATATTCGAAGAGTATAGGCCACAGGTGGTGGTGAACCTGGCAGCCCAGGCGGGAGTCAGGTATTCGATCACGAATCCCGATGCGTATATCATGAGTAATATGATCGGCTTCTATAATATCCTGGAGGCTTGCAGACACGTCAATAGAAAAACTGCCGCTTCGCGGGAAATTTTGAAAAATTCTGATCAAAATTTGAATCATTTCCAGACGAAGTCTGCTCATGAATACCAAGGAGTAGAACATTTGGTATATGCGAGCAGTTCGAGCGTGTATGGGGGAAACAAGAAGGTGCCTTTCTCAACGGATGACAGGGTGGATAACCCTGTGAGCCTGTATGCGGCAACGAAGAAGAGCAACGAACTGTTTGCGCACTGCTACTCGAAACTGTATGACATCCCCACGACGGGATTGCGCTTCTTCACCGTGTACGGTCCTGCCGGCAGACCGGATATGGCGTACTTCGGCTTTACGAACAAACTGCTGAAGGGCGAGACCATCCAGATCTTCAACTACGGAAACTGTCGCAGGGACTTCACCTATGTCGACGACATCGTGGAGGGTGTGGTCCGTGTGATGCAAGGGGCTCCGGAACGCAAGAAAGGTGAGGACGGCCTGCCTGTACCACCCTACGCTGTGTATAATATCGGTGGCGGTCAGCCTGAGAGTCTGCTGGACTTCGTGCAGATTCTGCAAGAGGAACTGGTACGTGCCGGTGTGCTGCCTGCAGACTTCGACTTCGAGGCGCACAAGCAACTCGTGCCCATGCAGCCGGGCGATGTGCCAACGACCTATGCCGATGCCACGGCCCTGGAGCGTGACTACGGGTTTACACCGAGGATCACACTGAGGGAAGGACTGAGGAAATTCGCGGAGTGGTATAAGCAGTATTACGGCTGAGGTTTGGATGCCTTCCAGTCAGAATCCATCAAATAATTCCCGAAACGTTTGGTCGTTTCGGGAATTTTGTTTATTTTTGCAGCCAAATCAACTTGATCATTTCCTGCGTATGAGGTTGATAAGGCTGGCCATAACCATTATGATGTTGGTTTCCACGGTGACTGTCTCTGCTGACAAATCCGAGGAAATCAGGAAGAATATGACCCATCAGAAAGGCCTTAAACTGCTGGATTCGTACCAGTCGCTCTATCTCCTGAGCCGTGACAGCAGTGACCTCTCCTACCAGTTGAAATGTTTGGACGACCTGATTCGTGAGGCCCGCCGACAGGGTAATACGAAGGTGGAGGATGATTCGTGGGTGGAGAAACTCATCTTTTTTTATAATAATGAGTTGGACGACTCCCTGCGCAAAGCATTCCAGCCGACCCTGGCGCTCCTGAAAGACCACAACTCGTGGAAGAACTACTATGAGGTGTGGACGATGCAGGTGAACCTCTACAACTTCTCGGGCGACACCAGCATGGGCCTCAAGGAGGTGAATGAGATGTATCATGACGCCAAGTCGCGGCAGAACCGTTTCGGGATGGGAATGGCCTATTATGCCATGGGCAATGTGTATTCCAACATGTACAATCCCGACGAAGCCCTTTCGTCCTATCAGAAGAGTGTTGACATCCTGATGGAGTTGGATACGCTTCCCATACACCTCTCGGACGTTTTCTCCTATTATGCAGAAGAGTTGGTGAAGGTAAGGGACTTCCTGACCATGGAACGGCTGACGGCCCAATGGGAGAAGTTCCTGAACACCTATTATGAGCCAGATGCTGACAACGTGAAGAAAGGGGAGATGGCCAACAGATGGCGCTACTATTACCTGGCCTGTGCACAGGCTGCCCTTGGTCTGGACAAACTGGATCAGGCTGAGGAGATGCTCAACAAGGTGAAAGAGGGTGGGGTGGAAGATGAGGTCTACATCCAGAGGATGTGGCTCTACTACCAGGCCAAACTGTATCAGAAACAAGGACGCTATCAGGAGGCGCTCAAACTGAACGACCAGAGTCTGTTGCTGATGATGTCGTCAGATGACCAGTCGATACAGATCCAGACCCGTCAGCAACGGGCTGAGATCCTGGAGCAGTTAGGCCGCTATCAGGAGGCCGCCCGGCTCTATCATGAGATGTATAACCTCAGCGACTCGATCAACACCCACGACATCAAGCGGCAGTTGACAGAGATGAACGCCCGTTTCCACGTGGGAGAACTGGAACTGGAGAAGCAGCGGGCCCAGTATCGGAATACGCTCATCATCGTGAGCATTATCATCGTCGCCCTGGTCCTGTTCATCCTGTTCAGGTATATCGCAGCCCAACGGCTGAAGGTGGCCCACCAGAAACTGGAGGAGGCTCACGGACAGTTGCTGACGGCCTACGACCAGTTGGAGGAGACGACCACGGCCAAGGAGCGTATCGAGAGTGAGTTGCGTATCGCCCGCAACATCCAGATGGGCATGGTGCCCAGGGTGTTCCCGCCTTTCCCTGACCGTCAGGACATAGACCTCTTCGCCTCCATCACTCCAGCCAAGGCAGTGGGTGGTGACCTGTATGACTTCTTCATCCTCGACGGGAAACTGTTCTTCTGTCTGGGTGATGTGAGTGGCAAGGGTGTGCCCGCCTCCTTGTTCATGGCGGTCGCAGTGAACCTGTTCCGTGTCGCTGCCCGTCAGCATCCGTCGCCTGCAGAGATCGCCACCAGCATGAATGACGTGTTGGCGGAGGATAATGAGAACAGCATGTTTGTGACGATGTTCATCGGTGTGGCAGACTTGTCGACAGGCAGGCTTGAGTTCTGCAATGCCGGCCATAACCCGCCCGTCGTCAAAGAGGCTGACGGTACAGCCCGGTTCCTGAAGATGAAACCCAATTCGCCACTCGGGTTCTGGCCAGGCCTGCAATATGTGGGCGAGAGTCTGGAGGATATCAGCATGAGACCCATCTTCGTGTATAGCGATGGCCTGAATGAGGCAGAGAATGCCCATCATGACCAGTTTGGCGATGACCGTCTGCTGAGTCTGATTCAGGAGCATGACTATGAGAGTGCTGAGCAGACGATCAACCTGCTTCTGGACGAAGTGCATGAGCATGTAGGCGGTGCCGAGCAGAGCGATGACCTGACCATGCTCTGTCTGCGTATCCATGGTAACAAATGTTAATAGTATTCATATAAAGTATTTAACTATGTCAGAAATTACAAAAAAGGATGGCATGACCATCTACAAGACCGACAGCCGCATCGACACCTCTTTGTCGGCTAAGTTTGAAAGTGAAGTGATGCCCTTGTTGACTGAGGGCGGTATGACTCTTGTGCTCGACTGCGATGACCTGACCTATATGGCCAGTTCCGGACTCCGTGTGATCCAGAAAGCCATGCGTACGCTGGTACCCTTCAAGGGTGAGGTCAGAATGATCAATGTGAATCCCAGCATCTACGACGTGCTGGAGATGACCGGTTTCTCACAGTTCATGAAAATAGAAAAGAAGAAAGGATAGGCTTATGACAACAGTAACTATTATTCTGGGAGTGCTGGTAGTATTGCTGGCTCTCGCATTCGTTTATCAGTTGAGGGTGAACAAGAAACAGCAAGAGGAGGCTGCAGACCTTCTGAAGGACTACCAGCGTCGTCTGGATGAGCAGCAGCGTCTGTTTGATGAGTACCAGCGGCTGGAGAAGAATTTCGACAATGTGGGTAAGGGCTATGAGAAGGCGCTGCTGGCCTTCGACAAATTGGAAGAAGAGAAGCAGACCCTGGTCGAGGTGAAGGAAGCCCTGCTCAAGCAGGTGCAGGAACTGACGGAGGCTAATAAGCAGTTGAGGGAAGAGAATGCGGTGAAAAAAGGCTGAGCAGTGATATGAAGAGAATTAAGACTTGTCATTCATTGGCTTGGCTGTTGGCCCTGCCGATGATGATGTGGTCACTGGCAGGCCAGGCCAATTATAACATCGGTTTTGGCCCTCTGTCTGAAGGCAGTAATACAGTCACGAATCCCAATGGTGGTCCTTTGTGGACCTATGCCAAATCAGGTGACGTTGAGAACTTCGGCTATTCTCAGGATGCTAATTCCCTGTCCTTCTATATGCCAGCCTCTGGTGAAACAGAGAACTCTTTGACGTTGACCACCGTACAAACCTTCTCTGGAAGACTCCAGGCCATCAATCTCTTTACTCAGGTTGGAGGAGAGTGCAGTATTGAACTTTATGTCGGACAGGAAAAGTTAGGCACGTTTACGGATAACGGTAAAGGGTATAATATCACAGCATTGTCTTATGTCATGGCGGATGCTCCGATCACTTTGAAATTCGTTGGTCCCTCTCAGTCGGGGAATGCTCAGGCTTATGCGTCTGTCTCAGGGCTGTCTAAAGTCGAAATCGCTATCGACGAAACTGTTGCTCCTCTACCATCTGGTCAGGAGGTGTCTTTTGACCCGTCGGAGTTGTCGACAGCCGATTTGTCTAATTATACCTATCAGGGTATCCTTTTTACCTTAAATAATTCGGAGAGTGGTGATGGCTTTGAGGCTGAAGACAACGGTATTTATATCGGGAGTGTGCAGACAGATGCCGCTGTAGCCGAAATAGTCAGCAATTATTCTCCTAGTGATCCGGGCTATGCCATTGATTTCGCCGGTGGTATCACCTTGCTGGTACCCAAAGGGAAGGGCTATATATCGATTGAGGCCCAAAACGAAAGCACCCACGCCTTCCATGTGAAGATCGGTGGGGCAGCGCCAGTAGAGGTGTCCAGCCTGGAACGTGATTGGCTCGAAGTGCCCTACGATGTGGAGGATGACACCTATATTTATATATATATGGTACAGAAAGCCAGTGGCACCAGGATTGGCAGGCGCGCCACTGCCCATGGTGTGATTTACAAAGTCAAGTGCGCCAGTGCTCCTACATTGGTTCCTGGCGATGCCAATGGCAGCGGTGGTGTCGACAAGGATGATGTGCAGATGATCGCGGATTATATTTTGGGAAAGAATCCTGCAGGTTTCAAAAAAGCACAGGCTAATGTCGATGGAAACGGTGACGTCACTGTTGTCGATCTGGTGAAGGTGATAGAAATCATCTTAAGCCAGACGCCCTAGCGGGAAAAAGGAAATTAAGATTTTTTAGAAAAAAAATCCCGAAATGTTTGGTCATTTCGGGATTATTTATTATATTTGCACCCAAATAGGATGTGTTTATTACTATAGATAACATTTTTAATAATATAATAATTATGAAGAAACTATTTACAATGTTGGTGGCATCTGTCTGTTGCACAATGGCTTATGCCCAAACGATTAGTGTGAAAGATGTGTCTGTCGCCAAGGGCGGAACAGGTCAGGTTGAGGTTTCAATTGCCAATCCTACTGACTACACGGCATTCCAGTTTGACCTGACTTTACCTGCTGGCGTCAGCGTCAAAGAGAATGGTGCTACCTTGAAGGGAACTTATGAGGAGGGCTTTAACGTGAATGGAGTTAAAGATGGCGAAACCTCTAAACCCCGTAAATTGGAATGGAAACTCTTTAATGAGAGTACCAACACCTATCGTTTCCTGTCTTATGATATGGGCAACGCAGCATTGAACGCTGACGGAAACGTGGTTGCTGCTATTTCTATAGAGGTTGCAGAAACAGCCGAAACAGGTGACATGACCGGTGGTGAGATGCTGGTCGTCACATCTGACGGTACTGGTAAAGCAACAGAAACTGCAACTGGTAAGATTACAGTTAATGAGAGTGCTAAGATTACTATTGGATCATCAGGGGCTACTACATATGTCTGTGATGCTGACCTAGATTTCACGGATAATGAAGATTTGACAGCGTATGTTATAATTGGTAAGGAGGGAAGTAGCCTTTGGTTGGCTCGTGTTAAAACGGTGCCAGCAGGAACTCCTATTTACGTTAAAGCTACCTCAGGAAATAAGGGTGACTATTACGCAGCAAAGACGACTTTGTCAAAAATTTATTATCAGAGTTTGTTAGTTGGTAATAATACTGATGCAGCTGTCAGTGTTACTCCGGAGGGCACAGACCAGTATTTCTTCCTGTCTACTCTTGGTTTCCAGCCGTTTACAGAAACTCGAAATATAGGCGCTCACAAGGCTTATGTCAAAGTGCCTGCGCTGCCGGCAGCTAAGGCCGGAGATGCTTGGACATTAACAATTGGCGATGCTGGTATGACTACACTCTGTGTTGATGTTGACCTTGATTTCAGTGATCAGACAGATGTGAAGGCATATACAGTGATGGGATATGATAATGGTTCACTTTGGATAGCACCTGTGAAACATGTTTCTGCTGGTACGCCTCTCTTTATTCAGGGTCCAAAGGGCAGTTATCCTATCAAGTCTTCTGCAGTTCAGACATATTATACCAATATGTTAGTTGGTAATAACTCTGAAGCACCTATAACCATTCATCCAACAGACGGTGACTATACGAACATGTTCTTGAGCACCTCCGGTTTCTCGACATTCTCTGAAGATCGTCAGACTGGTGCACACAAGAGTTACCTTCAGGTACTGACTTCATATAGGGAAGCTGCTAAAACACGTGGTCACAATGAGGGTATTCTTAAGTTTGTTGAAGCTGAGGTTATTAGAAGCCTTATCGGTGGGGAAGATGACGGTACCACGAGTATTAGCCGTATCGCTACAGAAGCTGGCAATGACGCATGGTACAACCTGAACGGTCAGCGTATTGACACGCCGACACGGAAAGGTCTGTATATTAAGAATGGCAAGAAGGTGATTGTAAGGTGAATGAAATGACATAAAATTGCGCTAAATATGAAAATAAATCCCGGAATGTTTGGTAATTTCGGGATTTATGCTTAAATTTGCAGCGCAATAAGAATAATTGTAAAAAAAAGGATTTTATATATTTAAACGTTTAAAAATAATTGAGAAATGAAAAAGAAGTATTTTGCTCCAGAAATGGAAGAAGTAAAGTTGGATGAGGTTGTTGTTTTAGACGACGTCGTTGAACCGAGTAAGATTGATACTGTAGACTGTCCTCCGGTAGGTGAGGAAGCTTAAGTTTCTACAATTCGAAATTTAATCTGATGGGAGTTCCTTTAAAGGAGTTCCCATTATTTTTAATAAAGGATGCCGTTTCGTATAGACCTATGCTATTATAATAGGTCTTTTTTTTGTAGTCTATTTATAAATACGATGACATCCTTGAATACATGTTCAAGCGGAACTTGGTATATATTTGCAATTTCAATTGCAACTTCCATTTCATTCTTGCCTTCACAGAGGAGTTTGAGCATATCAGTTCCACTCTCATTCAATGTGAAAGTTTCAACGAGTTCATCAGTTTCCTTGTCCTTGGCTGCAATGACATAATAGTCGAGCAAGGGTGCTATCTCAATCTTGTACTTCATCTTCTTGTTTGTCTTCTTTCTTGTCTTTATAATTGTTAAAGGCTCTCTGTATTCTTTGACGTATCTTGCGATGCTTGTACTCACGTTCCTCCTGATAACAATTTGGACAGTCTTCGCATAGTTTCAGCCAGATGCAGTCGGGATAGTTGAAACAGGTGGCACAGGATTCTATCTCGTCTCGGGTCTCCCTAAACCTTTGTCTCATCTGCAAATCAGAATCCTTGTTTTCAATATGTCCGATATAGTGGTCTTCAGAGTAATGATCACATTTTCCGATATGCCCGTTTGGAACAATGAGAATGCTACTGTCACTATCAGCCATGCATCGATTAGTCTTAACTTTTAGGTTCAGACGGCTTGGTCTAGCGAAGCCATAGTCCTTCAGCTGGTTCTCTATGTCGTTCATTTGGTTGAAGACGAATGCCCGCTTCTCGTCATCGTGTATAGCCTTACTTCCCTTCGCCTCTTCAAAGAGCGCATGCAGATAAACAGAGATGCCTTTGGGATTGCCGAATTCCCGGTGGAGTTCATCAGCCAATTCTGATAGGTTCATCGCATTGTGCATATCGATATTGAGACGGATGCTGACATGGATATCTGCATCCTGTAATAGATGGATATTGCCGATCACACGGCGATAGGCGTTCACATCTTTATATATATAGGCCTTACAGCGGTTATAAATCTGCTCGGTACCGTCAAGCGTAATCTGTACCTTTGTCAACTGCCATTCTTCCTTAGCCTCTTTGATTGTGTTGTCATTGAATAGATAGCCATTGGAAATCATCGTTGAATGATAATCGACACCGGCTTCTTTAAGACGTCTACATATGATAGAAATAACAGGTTTGTTGTAAAGGGGTTCTCCGCCGAACCAGTGTAATGAAACCTTCTCTCCCTTACAATGATTGATGATATAGTCTGCAGTCTGGACGGCCGTCTCCTTGCTCATAGGAACTCTAGGCCGTCCCAACTCATAGCAGTAGAAACACCTGGCATTGCAGTCGGTGGTGGTCATGATGGTGTAACTGATAATGGCATCCGTCTTCTTCTCAAGCATCCGGGCCACATTCCTTATCTGTCGGCTTAACAGACGGTCATCGTGAGATTCTGGCACCAGAAACCACTGCTCAATCAGTTGGGGCAGGGCAGCGGGGGTTGTCTTGTGTGTGGTAGAGCAACAGACCTTCGTCAACAGACTGTTCCACCACATAATACATCGGACGATAAGTTTCCCCCTTCTCCACCTTCTGCTTCTTCAGAAGTAGGTCGAAGGGCTTGGCTGTGTTGTATATGATCTGCATACTTTGCTTGTTTTGGCTGCAAAGTTACGTATTTATTTTTGATTACCCAAATAGTTCATCATTAATTTCTGGGTGGAAATATTTCGGGAAATGCTTGGCAGTTTCGGGAATTATTCGTATCTTTGTGGCCTAGTATAAGAAACAATAACTCAAAATAAAGCATGATGAAGAAAATTCTATTAACTCTATTGGCCTTCTTATCAATGGCCACGGCGAATGCAGAACCAGTTTTAGCGAGTCTAAGGCTTCGACACGAAGTGATGAGTCGGATGCCTTCTACGTGTTTAATGCCGAAGGTAATGGCGGATATGTCATTGTCTCTGGCGATGACCGCACGACGGAGATCTTGGGCTATTCCAAGACGGGTAACCTCGATATGAACCAGTTGCCAGAGAACCTGAAATGGTGGCTTGACGGCTATGCCCGTCAGATAAAGGCTTTGGGCAATTCGGTGAAGCCTGCACAGAAGTCTAAGACACGTGTGGCTGACAGTTGGGAAGCCATCGCTCCGCTCATCAAAACAAAGTGGAACCAACACGAGCCTTTTAATCTGATGTGTCCCGACAAGAACGGCAAAGTCTTTGGGGATGACGGATTCGATGTAAATTATATCTGTGTCACGGGCTGCGTGGCTGCAGCGATGGCTCAGATTATGTATTATTATAATTATCCCCAGAATTGCCCAGCCATTGATGAATATACTACGGGAAAAGGCTGGAAAATGAATGCTTTGCCAGCAACAACCTTCAAGTGGGCTCAGATGAAGAAGACTTATAAAGGCGACGAGATAGACGAATCTGCAGAGGCCGTTGCTGAACTATTCCGTTATTGTGGCCAGGCTGTCAGCATGGACTATGGCTTGGGCGGATCAGAGGCCGGTGTCTCTCCGTATGATATGGCAGAAGTGTTTGGCTATAGCAAGAATGCCAAATTGCTGAGCAGGTCGATGTATTCATCGTCGGACTGGGAGAATATGGTCTATAAGGATCTTTCAGAAAACCATCCTGTGCTCTATGGCGGAGCAAGTATGAGTGGTGGTCACCAGTTTATCGTTGATGGTTACGACGGCAACGGGCTTTTCCACATGAACTGGGGATGGGGCGGTATGAGCGATGGCTACTATGTGCTATCCTTGGCCAATCCTGACGAACTGGGTGCCGGAGGAGGACGGGCTGAAGCCTGGTACACCAGAGGAAGTTGAAATACCGAAATTCTATGGGAAATTTAATGGTGAACTGGCGAAATCTGAGTTTAGCCGTGGGTCGGCTAGTGAGGATTTCACGGGTATAGTGCTTCCGGGTTTTGTCTTCTTCCTATATGAAAATACAGACCAGACTGACGATTGCACTTTTGAAACGGGATGGGGTTTGTATAAGGATGGCACTCTGCTGAAAGTGTTGGGTGTCTCAGGACCAGTAACCTTGGATTATATTTATAATGCCGTCTCAAATAATTCCGCGTTTTCCTTCGGTAAAGACTTGGCTGACGGCCAATACCAGTTCAGACAGATGTATAGACTTAATGGATCTACCGAATGGCAACTATGCAAGTCGCCGTCTGATTATTATGGGAATCTGATGAATATCTTTATAGAGGCTGTCGTTTTGGGTAATAACCTGACACTGAGAGTGTCTGAACCAGATGAATATACCTCAAAGATTATTGTCAATAGTGTTAGTTTCTACCCATCAGCGTTAGAGGTCGGAAAACCTGTAGAAGTGACGGTGAACCTGACGAACAATGGTGACTCCTATCAGGAACTGGTATACCTTACGTTGGGAAGTCAGAAAACTTTAGTCTGCGGTTCTGTGGAGGCTGGGAAGACAGGGGACGTTAAGTTGCATTTGACTCCGAAACAAGCAGGAACTATGACTCTTAAGGTCTCTACGGATTATTATGCAGAGAATGTGGTGCGGTCAGAATCTGTCACGGTGGAGGCTGCCAAGCAGCAGTCGTTGTCTGGTACAATGGTAATAGATAACTTTGATAAGGATAATCGTGTTTTGACTGGTTCCACTCTGAAGGTGACTGCTCAGTTCTCTAATAATGGTGCTAATATTTATGAAAATGCCATTCAGTTGATACTCTGTAGAAATACAGAAGAACCCGGTTCTGGGTACATTTCTGGTCCAATTGTCGCATCAAAGTCTGTGATGACTACTATACCGGTGGGGGAAACTAAAAATGTCGACTTTGTCATTGAAGATATTGATCTTAACGACCAGTACTTCTTCAATATTTGTTATTCCTCTGGAGGAATGTGGATAAAATGCTTGTCAAGTTATCTTTTTACTCTGACTGATGCGCTTCCAACTCCTGATCCAGACCCGACTCCTGACCCAGATCCGACATCTGTACCAGGCGATGCTGACGGTAATGGTAAGGTTGAAACAGCTGACATCGATGCTGTCGTCAGATACATCATGGAGGGAGACTTCGAAGGCTTTAATTTCGATAATGCCAACCTGAACGATGATGACAAGGTGGATGCCGCAGACCTCGTGCTCCTCATCAAGATGCTCCAGCCGTAAGAAGTCTTATACCTTATTAGTAATATAAATAATTCCCGAAATACTTGGCTGTTTCGGGAATTATTTTTAAGGAGTCACGTTATACGGGTTCAAGACAGTCGGCGGGGACATAGGTGATGGCGACTGCAGCCACACCGTCGATCTGGATGAGGAAGTATTTGTTTTTCTTGATGCGTTTGATGACCCCTTCGACACCCTTGAAACGACCAACGGTGATACGGACACGACGGCCCATGTTGGAGTTGTCTCTGGCGTCAAGAAAAATAACAGATGCGTCTTGGGCGGATGCCACCCTCATGAAATCCTCCATCTGACGGTCTGGAACGTAAAGCAACTCTTTATGTCCGTCGGAAGATGTCCTCATCATATATCTCATAGGTTCAAATTCTTTCCTATGCATTTTCAGATGGGTCAGAATCTCTTGGGAAGCGTGGACGAAGATGAGGTTGTGGATGGCAGGAACGAGTGTCTTACGAGGACCATCAGATGAGTCTGATAGGTCGTAGTGCATGGGCACAAAATTGTCTACGCCCAAGGCATCGAGTTGTTCCTTGATTCTCAGTTCACGGTGGTATGTGACCCGCATGGGATACCATCTGATGACTTCGCTACTTTCCATTTCGAGGGCAAAGGTACATAAAAAAGTGAAAAGTGAAGAGTGAAAAGTGAAAAATTTGCTGCCGCCGTAAGAAAATTCTTCATTCTTCATTCTTCATTCTTTGTTCTTTTTTGTAACTTTGCAGCGTATTATATGCCATATCAATGTTTGGGATGCGTAATGTGGCTGGGAATCAGTGCATTATGAGGGTAAAGGACATTGAATCGTTTATGTCAGCCACTCTGCAGAAACAGGGTGACCCTCTCTTATTATCTTCACTTGCAAACAAATAATCATCATCATATGAAAAAGAACCATATTCTTTTGTTCTTGGCTGTAGTTACTGCTTGTCTGTTGACATCCTGCAGTACCCCCAAGAACGTGACGTATTTTCAGAATCGAGAAGCATTGGACAAGGCTGTGCAAGGTTATCTCGCAGATGCCCGCATCATGCCGAAGGATGTGCTGACCATCACCGTCAGTACCACGACGCCTGAGGCTGCCAAGCAGTTTAACCTGGTGACACCGACCTCTCAGACTCAACTCCAGAACTATCTTGTGGACAATGAAGGTATGATCAATTTCCCCGTTGTCGGTCAGTTGAAAGTAGGTGGGATGACTAAGACCGAGGCGGAGAAACTGATTACTAATGCAATCAGTCCCTATCTGAAGGAATCGGAGAATCCTGTTGTAACGGTTCGCATGACGAGTTTCTCCGTTTCTGTTTTGGGGGAGGTTAATCAGCCTGGTACATTCCCGATAGAACGTGAAAAGATCAATGTTCTTGAAGCATTGGCGAAGGCTGGAGACTTGACCATATATGGCGTCAGGAACAATGTAACGCTTATCAGAGAGGAAAGAGATGGCACCAAGAGTTACCACACTCTGAACTTGAATGATGCCAATATTGTAAACTCGCCCTATTACAATCTGCAGCAGAATGATATCCTGTATGTGGAACCGAACAAGATCAAGGCTCAGAACTCCACCATCGGCAGTATGACCACCCTCTGGCTGTCGGCTACCAGTATTCTGGTATCGGTGGCTACATTATTAGTATCTCTTTTAAAATAGTAGCATATTAAATAATTAAACAAATAATGAAGCAACAGTTGAATCATTCAGAAATCCGCGAAAGAAAAAGATACACCATTTTTGACGTGAGATATTTGTGGTCTATATTTAAAAATCATAAGAGGTGGTTCGTATTGTCTCTGTTAGTTTGCTTGTTATTGGCGTTGTTATATGTATATCTGAGCCATCCTGCTTATAGTGTGAGAGCCAGAATGGTGATTGTGGAAAGACGGAGTAATTCAGGATCAAATGCTTTGGCCATGCTACAGGGACAGTTACCTTTCGGTTTGGGAAGTAATTTGAATGTTAACTTAGGAGTGGAGAATGAGAAGGAAATTCTTCATTCAAGACTTATTGCTAGGGATGTTGTCAATGATCTGGGACTTCATACAGAATACCGTCTGAAGGGCTTTCTCAAGAAGCGGTTAGTGTATAAGGATCAACCGGTTAGCGTTGTGGTGAGTTCTGAAATGCTTCAGTTCTTTGATGAAGAGTTGCCCTTGAGACGTCACCGTATAGATATGTCCATCGAAAAGAATAATGATGGCTATCAAGTGGAGGTAACACTTAGGGAAAATAATAAGAAGATAAAACTTCCCGTTCAGATGTTTAAGAGCCTGCCCGCTGTCATCCATACAAATATGGGTGATTTGAATCTGAAAGAGAATCTGTTGCTAAATGCAGAACAAAAGAATAAATATGAGAAGGATTACGAATTGGATGTTCGTATTACTCCTCCAATGACAACTGCCAGACGTTTTGCCAAGATAACTTCTATTGCTTCTGTTTCTAAAAAAGCTGTCTATACCATCAATCTTGACATTCAAGACGAAAACATTTTGCGTGGTATAGACTATTTGAACGGCCTTATCAAGTTTTATAATGAATATACCAATCAGGTGAAGCGTGAAGAGGTGGAAAAGAGTGATGAGTTTGTTAACTCACGATTGGCAAAGATGGAGATAGAACTAGACTCTGCCGATGCTAGGTGGACAAATAGCAAGAAGCGATTCCAGGTGACAGATGCTAAAGTGGATGCAGAAGAGGTGATGAAAAAGAAAAGTACCTATGAGAGTCAGATTGTAAATATTGGTATCCAGCAGCAGATGCTTGATTATTTGGAAGAATATGTGAATGATCCTACCAACCAGTACGAATTGATTCCTGTCAACATGACGGGTAATGTTCGTGATTCTATACCCCTTATCGGTCGCTATAACCAGATTGTCAGTGAGCGCAACAAAATGTTGAAAAGTTTAACAGAACAGTCGGCACAAGTTAGGCAGAATAAGCAACTGTTAGATGAATTACAGTCTGCTATTTTAACTGCCCTTCAGCGTGAGAAAGAAACTTTGCTTATGCGAAAGCGAGTGGTTGAAGGAGAGTATAACAGATATATGGGGCGTGTGGGTAATGTCCCAGATCAGGAACGTGTACTTACAGAAATCGGACGAGATCGTAATGTGAAGCAGGGGGTATACGTAAGCCTGCTTCAGAAACGGGAAGAGAATGCCATTGAATTGGCCAATACAACGGATAAAGGGCGTAAGATAGATGAGACTTTATTCCAAAAAAAGACAAAGCCCAAGGTGTTTGCTGTGTTAGGACTTGCCGTAATCCTAAGTCTGCTAATGCCCTACGTGGTGTTTTTTATGTACCGGTCGTTAAAAAGGAGAATAGACTCAGAGATTGATTTGAAGTTGCAGACCAATTGCCCGCTGATGGGATCTGTTTCATCGAAGCCTGATGAGTGCGAAGAGTCATTTAGAAGAATACGAACAAACTTACTTCACCAAATGAAAGAAGGTCATAAGGCGGTGCTGGTGACTTCGGCAGAAGAATGTGACGGCAAGACTTTCTGTGCAATCCGTCTGGCAGAGGCTTTTGCGAGAATGGGCGAGAAGACTGTGATTTGTGACCTGAACCTCCGCCACCCATCTGTAACAGAGAAGTTGGACGTCAAGGAGCAGCCGGGACTCTCTTCATGGCTTCATAATAAAGAAACAGGAGAGATACGGTTATTTGTGAAAGATACCAAGACACCAGGACTTACTGTCCTTCCTGCGGGGACAGACAATACTATTCATCCTGCGGATCTTATAGCCCATAAGAGTCTGCATCATATTCTGGCCTGTTTAAAGCAAGAGTATGATGTCGTTATTCTGGATAGCCCGGCATTAGGGAGATATGATGATATCCTGATTGACGGAATAGCAGATGTGACGTGCTATGTATGTTGTATAGGAAAGACCCGGAAGTCAGATATAGAAAATCTTGATAAACTAACTAAGGAGAATCGTTTGGCTTCTCCATGTGTTGTGTTGAATCAAATGTCTTGATCATGCAAGAAAAGGCACGAGTATTATCTATCTGTATTACCTCATATAATAGGGTTGGGGAGTTGGAGAGGTGCTTGAAGTCTATTGACTGCAAGGAGGCCGATGAGATAGAGGTCGTGGTGAGTGAGGATTGTTCGCCAATGCGTGAAAACATTCGGCAGGTTGTTGCTGACTATGCAAAGTGTTGTCCATATAAGGTTGTATTCAATGCCAATGAGCAGAATCTTGGATATGACCGAAATCTATATAAATTGGCATCACTTGCTTCTGGTGAATTTATTATGTATCTGAGCGATGATGACCGTTTGTTCTCTGGTAAGTTTGATGAGGTGCTGACATGTGTCAAAAAGCAGCGTCCCGCTTTGGCATATTCCGCCTTTTGGTTCGGAACTTGTGGGGAAAAGAAAGAGGTACGACGTATGTATGATCACTCGCATATTATTCCTGCTGGAGAATTATCTGCGGGCAAACGGGTCTATGATTCAATTTTATTCTCAGGTTTGATCTTTAAAAAGGAACTGGTGCTTGATATAGATCCTTCGCGGTTTGTCAACTCAAATTTCTTTCAGGTCTATTTGTTTCTTGATATTATATATCGGCATGGAGGTTATTATCAGAATGCACTCTTGATTGATTGTGTTTCTGATGGCGAGAATGCTTTTGGAAGAGTGGCATCTTCAGGTGTGCAAAATGAATTGTTGGCTGATAGGGATTCTGTCTTTTCCAAGTTGGAGTTTCAAAAAGGATTGATGAAAGTTATCCGGATGTTTGATGCCGATCATGGTACAAATGTATTTAAATTGTTCTCAAAAGAATATTCTTTGCGTTCGTTTTCAGGATTATATATAGCCAGAAAAGAAAGTGTCTCTTCATGCAAAGAGTATTGGCGAAGAATGAAAGCGATGGACATATCGCTTCATCCAGTCTGCTATATATACTATGTCAGTCTGATGGGATTAGGGGCAAAGGCATGTCGACAACTTTATGCCCTGCCGAAGTTTGTATTGAAGAAAGTTCGTAGATATTATTAGTCGCTTGGAAAGTTCCTCTATCAAACTATGTGCAGGGGTTGTGACATATCAACCTGACATTCAACTTCTTGAGGATAATCTTAAAGCATTGGTACCTCAGGTAGCACAAGTGTTTTTGGTAGATAATGGCTCTTCGAATCGATCAGAACTTGAAGACTGTGTAAGTAGGTATCCGACAGTCCGTGTAATCTATAATCCTGAGAATTTCGGTATAGCCAGAGCCCTCAATCAACTCTGTGGGTTAGCCAAGGAATCTGGGAATCAGTGGATCCTGACTATGGATCAGGATTCAATCTGTAAGCAGGATATGGTGGCTCATTTGGTGCGCTATTGTGGTGACAAGACAATCGGGATTATTGCTCCTCGCGTGGAATTCTGGGATGGTGATAAACTAATCACCTCAACCAAAGATGGTGACAAGAACATAGTGAATATTAGTGCTTGTATAACAAGTGGAAGTCTTACAAATATTGAGGCATGGGGGCAGGTCGGTGGCTTTGATGAATGGTATTTCATCGATTTAGTTGATGATGAATTCTGTACGCATCTGATTGCCTCTGGTTATTCTATTCTTCGTGTTAATAAAGCCGTACTTTACCAGAGAGCGGGTGCTATGCGACATGTGGCACTTCCTTTTGCAGGTACTATCATGCTGACTTTTTACAATGAGACCAGGAATTATTATATATGCAGGAATTCTATCTATTTCTTTCGCAAATATCATCGTCATATCAGATTGCGACATCAGATATTAGTATTTCTTTATGGTCAGTTCAGAAGACTGGCATTTGAGGATCATCGTTGGGCTACAATCCGGTCTGCTTACAAAGGTATTCTGGACGGTTGGATGAAGAAGTTGTGAAATGAACTTATTACTGTATATAGCAATGTCGGTAGCAGGGTATCTTGGAACCTTGCATGAACTTCTGTTTGAACGCACCAACAAGAGCCTGTTTAGTATTACTGTTTTGCTATTTATTCTATCAGCATGTTCGCGAATTGGTTATAGCCCGGCGGATGACGACCTGAGTATTTATATCAATCTTTTCCAACATCCTGATGAGATTTATTTTGAACCTGGTTATATTTTCGTGTCTGATGTCATAAGATTTTTGCTTGGTAGTGCTCCTTCAGTTTTGGTTGTTACGGTGTGTCTATGGATCGTATGTTTCTTCGTGTCTGCCCTTTTAATCTGTATATGGTTCTATGACCGAGATGAAAGTTTCTTTCAAAAGGTTTTGTGTGCCAGTTATCTGAATACAATGCTATTTGTGATGATACTTTATTGGGGATGTTTTTTTGCAGCAGAGACATTACGAGTCGGTATGGCCATATCACTTCTTTACTGTTCTTGTGCATTGGCTATTAACAATAAAGTTATATTTTCGGTCTTGTTATCTCTGATAGCAGCGCTGTTTCATTTGTCATCTATGTTATTTACAATAGGACTTGTTATTATGTTCGTCTTGAAGAATCTAAATATGGAACAGAAACAGTTTCTGATATGGTTCTTCGTAATGGTAGCCTTTGATGTTATTGTTGGTGTGTTCCGTATAGTAAGCCTGCCCGCTTTTGACGATATGTTTGAAATTATGTCACAGATAGAGATGCTTACTCACTTTACTAGTTACAGAGGAGAGGAGAATGAGGGATATATGAATACTCAGTATATTACATATCATTTGCTAGGGTTGCTGATGATTTGGGGCAATTTGGATGATAAAAGGTTCAATAAGATCGTTATATTGTATTATATTGGCTTGTCAATTGGAACTATATTTCAGTTCATGGATGTGGTTATCCGTATTCAATGGCTGTTTTTGGCAATGATCGTGTTTGCCTTCTATTATTTTATCAAGGATGATCGATATTCTTTTTGGTTAAAGAATTCTGTTATAAGTTTTTATGCTATAGTTCAGATGGTGATGCTACTTAGGGTCTTAGGATGGCACATGTAGTTATATGGGAAATAGTCTTGCGAAGAACTCATTATTCAATATAGCCAATAAGGGATTTAATCTTTTATATCCCTTGGTGACTACCATCTATATTTCAAGAATATTCTTGGCAGAAGGCGTAGGAGAAGTAGCGTTCGCAATCAATATTGTAACCTATTTTACGTTAATCGCTTCATTGGGAATTCCTAACTATGCTGTTAAAGTCCTTGCGCCAGTCAGAGATAACTCAGAGATGTTAAACAAACGTTTCTCAGAATTAGCAGTTTTCATTTTTGTGTCATCTTTAGTATCCACCTTATTGTATATATGTATATCTTTATTTATATATCATACATCGATAGATCGCCAGATAGCAATCATTCTGGGATTGATGGTGATTTCAAATATCTTCAATTATGACTGGCTTTTCGAAGCAGTAGAGGACTATCGCTACTTAGCGTATCGTTCCATCATAGTAAAGATGTCTGCTCTTTTGTTGATGTTCCTCCTTGTGAAGACCCGGAATGACATTTTGATCTATTGTGTGATCTATGCAGGAATCACGGTGATGAATAATGTATGGAACTTGATGACTTCGCGGCAATACGTCGGTTTTAGGATTGGCGGTATTGATGTCCGACAGCACATGGTTCCTGTTTTTACTTTATTTGCAGCGGCTTTTGCCACAGAGGTCTATACCTTGCTGGATTCAACCATGCTGGGCGTGATGTGTACGCCAGAACATTTAGGTTACTATTCTAATGCATCAAGAGTTGCACGTGCATCTTTCGGAATGATATTTGCCATTATTGCAGTCTTTAATCCGCGATTGAACTATCTTTATAAGATCGGAAGTCGTGAGGAATATCAGAAACTGTTTCAACGTTTCTATGAAATAGGAATCTGTATAGCCTTTCCTGTCGGTGCACTTCTCTTTGTATTGTCGCCTCAGATTATGACATCTTTGTTTGGTGATTCTTTTTCGGATGGAATAGAAACGTTACGTTTATTATCTTTTCTGATAGTTGTGTTTACAATGGCTACAGTCTTTGGACATATCGGCCTGATTATCTATGGGAAAGAAAGGGTCTTATTGTATGCAGCCATTTTGGGGGCTATAGTTAATTTTACACTTAATCAACTGTTAATCCCAATCTATTCTCATAACGGCGCAGCCATTGCATCATTGATTAGTGAAATATTAGTTGCTATACTTTTAGTATATACAAGTCTGAAGTGCTGTCGGATTAAATTGTTGAGCGGAAAGTTATTGGTGTCTATGGGTTTATCTATTGTAATTTATACATTTAGTTAGATGAAAAGATTATTAGAAACCCCAATCATGTCTTTTCTGCGAAGTACTTTAGAGGGTAAAAGTGCTCCAGAGGAGGTTGTCCGATCTTTGGATTGGTCAGGACTTAAGGTTTTTGCAGCAAAGCAGGCTATTGTAGGTGTGGTCTACGAAGGTGTGAAACTCTGCCGGCAACAATATCCGGAACTCGTTGAGAAGAAGGAACTGTTGAGTTGGTTTTATGCAACGGATAAGAAGAGAAGACGTTTCGAAGTGGCTAGCCGAAGAATTGTAGAACTTTCGGAGATGTTTGAAAAGGCAGGTTTCAGGTCGTGCATCCTGAAAGGGCAGGGACTTGCTCAGATGTATCCTGTACCAGAGAGCCGGATAGTTGGTGATATTGATATTTGGGTGGAGGGTACGCGCAAGGCCATCACGGATTTTGTACACTCAAAAACACCGGGAACATTTGAACAATATCATCACATAGACTTCCCGATATATAAGGATGTGGCCGTTGAAGTACATTATCTCCCTTCGCAGATGTCAAGTCCTTTGCACAACAGACGTTTGCAGAATTATTATAAAAGTCATCAGGCAGAGCAGTTTGCAAATGTTAATTCTGCGCTGGGCGAACATGTATGTACACCGACGAAGGGGTTCAATGCCATCTTCCTGTTGTCGCACATGATGCGTCATTTCTTTAATGAAGGCATTGGACTGAGACAGTTCATTGACTATTATTTTCTGCTGAAACAAGGCTTTTCTGATTCCGAGAAGGAGGAATTCTACAAGACGGTCGGTCATCTTGGCATGAAGAAGTTTGCTGGAGCCGTGATGTGGATTCTGGAGAATTTGCTGGGCTTGGATTATCGTTATTTGCTGATGCCTCCTCATGAGAAAGCAGGAAGATTCCTTGCCAAGGAAACCTTAGAGACGGGAAACTTTGGCTCAATGGATTCCAGATACACTTTCAGAGAACGCGGTGCCTTGGCTACTGCCTTAACTGATATATACAGAGACTTTTTGTTAGCGCGTATGTTTCCCTCGGAGGCCTTGTGGAAGCCTGTAGCGAAGATGACAAACCAAAGATGGAAGTTGAAAGATCGTTTGGCGGGAGTGAAGTGATATGGTAAAAACAATTGGTCGGAAAAATATATTGTTCGTCTGTGGTGTCTTCTACCCAGAACCAATTGTTTCGGCAAGATTGCAGACAGATTTGGCAAAGAAATTGTCAGAAAACCATTCTGTGACAGTCTTGAGACCTCGTCCGACAAGGCCAAAAGGCTTTTCTTTCCCGGAGTATGACTATTCGACATTGCCATTCAAGGTCGTGGAGATAGATTCCTATACCTGTCCAGCATCCTCAGTGTTAGGAAGATTTAGGGAGAGTGTCAGCCATGGCCGATGGTGTGCACGTTACATTCGGGAGCATCATGATGAGATAGATTTTATCTATAATGATTCCTGGCATCTTTTTGGGGTCTACCTGGTGGCTAAAGTGGCTCATAAATATAGAATACCCTATATCACTCCTGTACAGGATGTTTATCCAGAGTCACTTGCCTCCAAATTACCAGACGTCAAGTGCTTGAAGAGTGTTGTCATGTGTTTGCTGTCTCCATTGGACCATTTTGTACAGTCTCATGCAGTCTTTGTACAGACAAATTCAGAGAAGATGGCAACCTATTTGTCTGTGAGCAGACAAATTGACAGGAGCAAGTTCATTGTTGCTAGGAACTGGCAGGATGAGAAGCCTTTTCTTGAATATGCCAAGAATCGGAAACAGAAAACTAAAGGTAGTCCGTTCACTTTTATGTATGTAGGAAATGTCGGACCATTAGCAGGCATTGATGTCTTGTTTGATGCTTTTGAAAAAACAGAACTCAAAAATGCCAGACTCATTATCGCCGGTTCTGGGCCGGCAAAAGAATATTTGTGTCGTAAAGCCAAACACTATTCTTGTACTATTGAGTTTTGGGATGTGCCGACAGGAAAAGTTCCTGAGACACAGTCAATGGCAGACGTACTGTTGCTACCTGTTAAGAAAGGATTTGCGAAGTATTCTGTTCCTAGCAAACTGGTAGCATATATGTTTTCTGCAAAACCTATCATAGCAAGTGTAGATGCGGATAGTGATACAGCAGAATGCGTTAGGGGTTCTGGTGCAGGTTGGGTTGCAGAGCCAGAGAGTGTGGAGTCATTGGGGAAATGTATGGAACAGGCGTTCTACTCTTCAGAGGATATCTTGTGCCAAAAAGGTGAAAAAGGGTATGATTATGCTATGGATAAGTTTTCGAAGAAAGAAAACTTAGAGATTCTGAGTCGTATCTGTGTTGATATTTTAAACAAATAAGATTAGTATGCAAGGTGTTAGAGCGAAGATAGATTATGAATTAAAGCATCATAGCAGCCTCTCGAAGATCTTCAGGGTGCTTGCCAGTTGTTTGATGCGTCTGTGGGGGGTGTTTGTCAAAACAGACGACAAGATGGTGCTGTTCAGTGCTTTGGGGCGTCGTTACAATGACAGTCCGAAGGCTATTTACGAGTATATGATCAGTCTGCCGTCGTTCAAGGATTACAGACTCGTCTGGGCTCTGGAGGATATGGACACAGAAATACCAGGCCATCCTATGAAGGTGAAAGCCGACTCTGTTCGTTATTTCTGGTTGTCGCTGAAAGCCCACTATTGGATTACCAGTGTGAATATAGAGCGCAGTCTGCGTTATAAGAAAAAGAATTGTATCTATCTGAACACATGGCATGGCGTGTCGCTGAATGCGGTGGGAAATGGTGTACCAGGGCGCAATGACTTTGATTTCAGTCATCTGAATTTCTTCTGTTATGAAAGTGAATGGAACAAACGGCTTTTGATGCAGAGTTTCAATGCTCCAGAACATATTATGCTGGCAAGTGGACTCCCTCGGAATGATGCACTCTATCATGTGACAGACAGTAGGATCTTGGAACTGAAACATCAGTTAGGCCTACCTCTGGATAAGAAAATAATACTGTATGCTCCTACATGGAGGGACAGTGACGATCAAGGAAAAACTTATTCGTTGAAGCCGCCGATCCATTTGGAAAAATGGGAGGAGAAGTTGAAAAGTGATTATGTCTTGTTATTTAGGACACACCATTATACGACGCAATTGTTAGGAGTAGAGTTCAATGCTTTCGTCCGCGACTTCTCATCATATCCTACTATCAATGACTTGTTTATGGTGAGCGATATCTTGATTTCAGACTATTCATCTTGCATCACGGATTTCTCCATTTTGGAACGGCCCGTCATTTGTTTTGCTTATGATTACGATACTTATGCTGTGAGGCGCGGTGTAAATATCGATTTCAGGACGGAAATGCCAGGTGGAATACAGACGACAGAAGATGAGGTGATAGAACGCATCCTGACCATGAATGTTGAGGAGGAATGCCAGAAGACCCGTGAGATGCTGAAGAATAAATTTACCTATATTGGCGGTCACGCAACTGAAATCTGTGTAGAAAAAGTGTTCAAAATAAAAAATACCACCCATAGTTGAAGGTGTTCCATTTTTTTTTTGTAACTTTGCACCCTTGAAAAGGAATGACAGGTAACCAATGAGTGAAATAAAGGCGGATAAAGAAACTGAAATACGGTATATTGCTGATGGTATGAGCGCTTTCGAGCGCAATACTAAGCGGATTCTTGACTGTATCGCTGCTTTGGTGGCGCTGATTGCTTTTTCGCCGTTGTTTTTGTTCTGTTATATTGCTGTCAAGCGTGAAGATGGGGGACCTGCCATTTTCAAACAGGAACGGATTGGGCGTTTTGGACGCCCATTTACCATCTATAAATTCCGCTCGATGAAGATGGATGCGGAGCATGGGAAGCCCATGCTGCTTCAGGATGGTCATATGGATCCTCGTCTGACTAAGATCGGTCGTTTCCTCAGGAAGCATCATCTCGATGAACTGCCGCAGTTGTGGAATGTGTTTATCGGCGACATGGCCTTTGTCGGTCCTCGTCCGGAACGGGCCTATTATATCAAGTTGATAGAGAAGGAGGATCCCCGTTACTATATGCTCTATCAGATTCGTCCTGGTGTGACGAGTTATGCTACTCTCTATAATGGTTATACTGACACGATGGAGAAGATGCTTATACGGCTTCAGTATGACCTTGACTATCTGGAAAATCGTTCGTGGGCCTTGGACGCTACCATCCTGTTAAAAACATTTCTCTATATCGTCTTTGGGAAGACTTTCTAAAGAAGAAAGAGTAATCAATAAAAAAGTCTGCAGCACGCTGCAGACTTTTTTATTCAATAATGTTTGTCTCTTTCCACTTTTCTATTATCGCCGTCACATCCTGGAGGGCTTCTTCTTTCGACACTTCATATTCCTCGCATAGAACCCTGGCAAGGTCTTCTATGGTGAAGTCACCTATTTCCGAAGCCTTCTCCCATAACAAGGCGGCTGTTTCATTCAAACACATCAAACGGCCGAAGTCAACGGCTTCCAGCCCTTCTCCGATAATCACTTTCTCGCCACATACGTCGCGAAGTACAAGTCCTTTCTTTTGTCTCATATTTGTTGTTCCTTTTATTCTTTGTTTACGATGGCCTGGCTGCATATCTCTGCCGCCTCCTGATCAGGCAGACAAGACAGATGCCATACGGGAATAGTTGATGTCAGTTGATTCTCTGTCTCATGTAAGCCGTCGCCCATTTGTTCTTTCCAGCGCATGCCTGAGATGCTCATGGCAAGGGTAATGTAGGCTTCAACAGGTTTCATACGACGGATTTCGTTATGGGGTGCCTGTTTCAGTTTGACGATGCCACCAATGGGGTAATCGACATTCCTATAGCAAGGCGTCTTGCCACTCCAAGGTGATCCGTAGACACGGGCCTCGCCATCGATGATGCGGACCACCGGATTGTCGTCATTGACCAGTTCCGTTCCCTCGATATGCTTGAGCCAGAGTTGCGAGTGGGTACTCTTGCCGGTTCCGCTTTTGCCAAGGAACATATAGGCCTTGCCCTGATAACTGACCACGGAAGAGTGGAATAATCCTGTCAACTTGTCGGTCGTGATGAAAGTGTACATCATCATAAGACCGCTATTAACCATAAAAAGCCGTTGACCTCTTGTATAATAGACTTTTCCTTCCTTGTAGTCGTGACTGCATACCAGCCACCCCATAACCTTATTCCCGAGTTGGTATTCGAGCACCGTATTCCCCTCAGGTGTTTCGCCGCAAATGATTGACAGTCCTTCGTCCTCCTGCCTATGATACTCTTTATATATAATAGGTGTATCTGACTTCTGGATACGAAGGGTAAAAAGAGTGTTATCCTCCTTTTCATCCATGAACGGCTCGTACTGCTTCATTTCGGTGAATATGGAGTCCTCTGCATCCACCGTGAAGCCGTGTCCAGCAACAATATAATGCTTCCTCATGATGAATTTCTATTTCTTGAGGGCTGATATGGAGGCCTGGAGAGAGGCAATCTTCTCTTCGGCATCGGACTGCTTCTTACGTTCGAGGGCGACCACCTGTTCTGGGGCGTTGGCTACGAAACGCTCATTGGAGAGTTTCTTCTTGACACCGGCGAGGAAGCCCTCAAGGTGCTGCAATTGAGCCTCCATCTTGGCGATTTCGGCCTCTACGTCGATCATGTTGCCCAAAGGTACGGCATATTCAGTAGTACCCACCATGAAGGTACTGGCTGTTGATGCCTTCTCGCTGACAGAATCAATGCTTTCCAGGTTGGCCATCTTCATCACGGTATCGCTATAGGTTCCTGCCAATTCTGAGTTGATGACTTGCAATGTCAGTTTCTCCTTCTGTGCGATGTTCTTCTGGGCACGAACGGTACGGATACCACTGATGACTTGTTTGATGGTCTCCACGTTGCTGAGGACTAACTTCTCATCTTCTGTGGGTTCCTCGATCTTCAGTTCCTGACGCATGATGCTCTCACCTTCCTTACGCTCGTAGAGAGCCTGCCACAGTTCCTCTGTGATGAATGGCATGAAGGGGTGCAGCATTTTCAGCAGGATATCGAAGAAGCGCAGTGTTGCATTGTAGGTCTCACGGTCGACAGGCTGGGCCTCGCCATTGACATAGGCAGGCTTTTCCATCTCGAGATACCAACTGGAGAACTCGTCCCAGAACAATTTATAGACAGCCATCAGCGCCTCAGAGATACGATACTTCGAGAAATGGTCGTTCAGTTCTGCATTGGCTTCCTTGAGTTTGGCTTCAAACCAGGTTACAGCAAGTTTGGCAGCGCCAGTCTGATCGACATCTGCGACCTGCCATCCCTTCACCAGACGGAAAGCGTTCCAGATCTTATTGTTGAAGTTACGTCCCTGCTCGCAGAGTGCTTCGTCGAAGAGAATGTCGTTGCCGGCAGGTGCAGAGAGCATCATACCCATACGCACGCCGTCAGCACCAAACTTCTCGATGAGTTCGATAGGATCGGGTGAGTTACCGAGTGACTTCGACATCTTACGGCCTAGTTTGTCGCGAACGATACCTGTGAAGTACACGTTTTTGAAAGGCATGTCGCCGATATACTCATAACCGGCCATGATCATACGGGCCACCCAGAAGAAGATGATATCCGGGCCAGTCACGAGGTCGCTGGTGGGGTAGTAGTACTTGATCTCCTCGTTGCCGGGGTTGTTGATACCGTCGAAGAGGGAGATGGGCCAGAGCCAAGATGAGAACCATGTGTCGAGGGCATCCTCGTCCTGACGCAGGTCTGCATCTGTCACCTTCGGATCCTTCTGCTGGGCCATCTGCAGGGCCTGTTCACGTGTCTCTGCCACCACGAAATCGTTGGCGTCATTGTAATAGTAGGCAGGGATACGATGTCCCCACCAGAGTTGACGTGAGATACACCAGTCCTGAATATTCTCCAACCAGTTCTTGTATGTGTTCTTATACTTGGTTGGATAGAACTTCAGTTCATCGTTCATCACTGGCGGCAGGGCAATCTCGGCAAAATGCTTCATAGAGAGGAACCACTGCATCGACAGACGTGGCTCGATGGCTGTGTCAGGATTACGCTCAGAGTAGCCAACCTTATTGGTGTAATCCTCAATCTTCTCCATCAGGCCGGCCTCCTGCAAGTCCTTGGCAATCTGCTTGCGGCAGTCCATACGATCCATACCGACATAGATGGGTGATTGCTCTGAAATGGTGCCGTCAGGATTGAAGATGTCGATGGTCTCAAGGTTGTGCGTCTTACCGAGCATATAGTCATTTGTATCGTGAGCCGGAGTCACCTTCAGACAACCCGTACCGAACTCGATATCCACATAGCGGTCTTCAATAACAGGAATCACTCGGTTCACCAGCGGCACGATGACCTTGTGCCCCTTGAGCCACTGGTTTTTCGGGTCCTTGGGGTTGATACACATGGCCGTATCACCCATGATGGTCTCAGGACGAGTCGTGGCCACCACTGCATAATATCCCTTGGCATCCTTGTGGACTACATTGCCGTCGGCCTGAAGTTGTTCAATGTTCAATGTTCCATCTTCAATATCCGCTACGTAGTACTTCAGATGGAACAGATGACTCTGCTCCTCGCGGTAGATGACCTCCTCTGTGGAAAGGGCAGTGAGAGCCTTGGGATCCCAGTTCACCATACGGAGTCCACGATAGATGAGACCTTTGTTATAGAGGTCGACGAACACCTTGATGACACTCTGAGAGCGTTTCTCGTCCATCGTGAAGGCTGTCCGATCCCAGTCACAACTGGCACCCAGACGGCGGAGTTGTTTCAGGATGATGCCCCCATGCTCATGGGTCCAGTCCCAGGCATGCTCAAGGAACTGCTCACGGGTGAGATCGTGCTTCTTGATACCCTGTTCTGCAAGTTTCTTCACCACCTTGGCCTCTGTGGCTATCGAGGCGTGGTCAGTGCCAGGTACCCAAAGGGCGTTCTTTCCCTCCATACGGGCACGGCGCACCAGGATGTCCTGAATCGTATTGTTGAGCATATGGCCCATGTGGAGCACACCGGTCACATTGGGCGGTGGGATGACTATCGTATAGGGTTCACGTCCGTCGGGTTTGCTGGCGAAGAGTTTGTGGTCGAGCCAGTACTGATACCATTTCGATTCGACCTCTTTTGGGTCGTATTTACTTGCAAGTTCCATGCTTAATATTTAATTATTTTCAAAAATCGCTGCAAAATTACTAAAAATCCACCAAAAAGTATTATCTTTGCCCCAATAATTTAGTTTTTATGCATACAAAAGAAGAAAAAATGCGGGCTTTCGGACGGTTTCTTGACGTATTGGATGCGTTAAGGGCCAATTGTCCGTGGGACAAGAAACAGACCAATGAGAGCCTGCGACCCAATACCATCGAGGAGACCTATGAACTCTGCGATGCCCTGATCAAGAACGATATCCATGACATCTGCAAGGAACTGGGGGATGTGCTTCTGCACATCTGTTTCTATGCGAAGATCGCTGAGGAGAAAGGACAGTTTGACATGGCCGATGTGTGTGATGCCCTGACCCGGAAGATGATTACCCGTCATCCTCATGTCTATCATCCTTCTCAGATTGAGGCCGAAGACCCGAAACCGCTGCCTTTCGTGCCTACGGAAGAAAATAGTCCAAGGAATCAGGGAATCAAGGAGTTAGATTCCGAAGAGAAAAATCCTATATTCCAAGATTCCTTAGACAATCAAAAACTTTCCGTGGGACAGGTTCTGCAGAACTGGGAACAGATCAAACTGAAGGAAAAGGACGGTAATGAGCGTGTCTTATCGGGCGTTCCTGCGGCTTTGCCCAGTGTCATCAAGGCCTACCGGATCCAGGATAAGGCCAGGAACGTCGGTTTTGACTGGGAGAAGCGTGAGGATGTCTGGCAGAAGGTGCGTGAGGAACTGGACGAACTCGAGGTGGAGTTGGGCAAAGACGACAAAGAACGATCTACAGAAGAACTGGGTGATTTCCTTTTCTCTGTTATCAACGCCGCGCGGCTCTATAAACTGAATCCGGACAATGCCTTGGAAATGACGAACCGGAAGTTTATTGAGCGGTTTAACTATATCGAGGCACACAGCATCAAGATTGGTAAACCCCTGACAGAGATGAGCCTCGACGAGATGGAATCCTTGTGGCAAGAAGCAAAAATGTTTAAAAATTAAATGATATGAAAAGACTGTTTTTTCTGAGTGTGGCATCGGCCACTATGATGTTGCTGAGTTGTGGAGGTAATAAACAACAAGCACAGGGAGAGGAGTCTCCTGAGACTACGGAGAAGGAAAACGTGATTTTGAGAGACCGGACTATCTATGGCATCTGTACTGACGGAACGGCTATGAACACGTTGGAAATGACTACCGACAACGGGGATACCCTGACGCTGAGTCTGACCAAAGCACAGGAGGATGGTAAAGTGTTTGGTGGCCTTCAGGTAACAGACCGTGTGGCTGTGGTTGCCGACTCTGCCAGGCAGAATGCCCTGTTGGTGATCAATCTGAACACACTGATGGGTGACTGGGTGATGCCAGACCCCATCGACGGTAGTGCAGAGATTGGCATCCGCATCAAAGAGGGTGGAGTGGCAGAGAGCATCGACCAGTCGGTGATCGTCTATCGCACCTGGAAGATCTTTAATGGTGAACTGGAGATAGAACTCATGCGTGAAGGCGGTGGCGACGAGGAGGAGTTGAACCGCTATGAGATACTCACTCTTAGTGCAGACACGTTGGCTTACAGGACATTGGGTAAGCCCCGTGATGAGACAGAGACCTTCGAGTACAGCCGTTGGAAGCCCAAGCCCAAGGTCGATCTGCACGGACTGGAACTGGAAGAGACCAGCGACGAGTTCAATAAGATCTAAAATAGGAGTGGAGCCTTTCAGGATACATATCTTAGGGTGTGGGAGTGCACTTCCAACCCTTCGTCATAATGCCTCTTCGCAGTTGGTGGAGGTGAGGGAGAGACTGTTGATGCTTGATTGTGCGGAAGGGACACAGACCCAGATGCGGAAGAGTCATCTGCACTTTGCCAAACTTAGTCGCGTATTCATCTCCCATCTGCATGGTGACCATTGTTTTGGTTTGATAGGCATGATTTCCACATTTGGTCTGTTAGGGCGGACTGCCCCTCTGCATGTCCATGCTCCCGAAGCCTTGGGACCTATGTTGCACGATCAGATCGCCTTTTTTACCCACGATCTGGGCTTTGAGGTGGTGTTCCATGCCGTGGATACCTCACGGCAGGCTGTCGTCTATGAAGATAACAGCATCACCGTGGAGTCCATCCCCCTCGAACATCGTATGCCTACTTGCGGCTATCTTATCCGTGAGAAGCCCCAGTTGCCCCATATCCGTCCGGAGATGTTGGAGGCCTATGGCATCCCTCGTAGTCAGATCAATAACATCAAGATGGGAGCAGACTGGATCACGTCCGAAGGGGATGTCATCCCCAATGCCCGTCTGGTCACTCCTGCCGATCCTCCCAGGAGTTATGCCTACTGCAGTGACACCCGTTATATGCCAACACTGCACGAGCAAGTAAAAGGCGTGAACACGCTGTATCACGAGAGTACCTATGGCGAAGACAAGATCCAGTCGGCAGAGAAATATTGTCACTCAACCGCCCGACAGGCTGCGATGGTAGCCAGGGATGCTGGTGTGGGACAGTTGCTCTTGGGGCATTACAGTTCGCGCTATGAGGACGAGAACGTACTGTTGGAAGAGGCTAAGGTTGTATTTGAAAACACGCGTCTGACGAATGAAATGGACATCATCAACGTGTAATACCCCTTCTTTTGAGATTAAAATTGCATTTTCCGTCGAAAAAGTTTTGATAATTCAGGGAAAATAACTATCTTTGCACCAAACTATAGTTAAATGCGTATGATGAAACGTTTACTTATCCTTACCTTCTCTCTGGCCGCACTCTGGTTGGTGCCTGTGACCGCCAGTGCTGCTCCTGCGTATTTTGCCGGGGTGATGGAACTGTCAGATGAGCAGGAGGTGGACGTGGTCTACAATGAGGGCATCCTGACTGTTTCTGGTGCAGAAGGACAGGTACTTCAGATCGTTACCGTCACAGGCAATGTCGTGATGCACAAGCGGATAGACAGTCCAGAGCAGAAGATCGAACTTAATATTCCGAAGGGTTGCTACATCGTCAAGGTTGGCAAGGTAGTACGCAGGGTTTACGTCCGTTAGCCACGAGTCTTGCGGCAGTCCTTGTGCTCCTGGCTTCCTGTACCAATGGAAACCGTGGGTATGATGAGGCTGACCATTCCGCCTTTGGAACATTTGTACATGCGTTGGATACCACTGAACTAGTGAAGTATCTGACGCATTTATTAGATGCCGACACCTCTAAATGGGAGGTGGACAAAGCCGTACACCAGTTTTATGCCGATGACACTCACGCCTCTGTTTGGTACACCAGGGAAGGGGTGGCTGAGGATGCTGATGTGCTCTTGGCTCATCTGCAACGGGAGTTGCCCAGTCACGGCTTGAATCCGAACGCTTTTTATTTGCCAGAGATTGAGTCAGACCTCAAGATCGTGCATCAACTCTCTTTTGACTCTGTCGGACAGAGTATCAACGAGGTGTTGCCCCGTCTGGAGTATCATCTGACGAAGGCCTATCTGCGATATACTGTCGGGCAACGCTATGGGTTCATAAGGCCAGACCGGGTATTCAACCATTTGGACACCAAACCCGACACAGGAGGCAATGCCACCCTCTTTGACTATGAGGTGGCAGCACCAGACTATGAAGAATCCCTTCGGCAGTTGTCAGAATCAGAGAGGATGAAGTACCTGCAGACCTCGGCACCAGACAACAGGCTCTATAAGACTTTACAGGCACAACTTGAACAGACAACAGACAGTGCAAAGCGTTCTACCATTCTTATAAACATGGAACGCTCCCGTTGGCAGGTCACCAGGCCAGAGGGCAGAACCCATCAGGTGGTGGTGAATATCCCTGCCCAACAGTTATGGGCCATCTGTCCTGACAGTGTGTTGCCTATGAAAATCTGTTGTGGCGCAGTGCCTACGAAGACCCCGTTATTGAACAGTGAAATTACTCACATGCAGGTGAATCCAGACTGGATTATCCCCCTGTCGATTGTGAAGGGCGAGGTGGCTGTGCATGGTGGTGACTCGGCATATTTCGCCAAGCGTCGTTATTATATCATAGACCGTCAGAAGGGTGATACCCTCGATCCCAAGAAAGTTTCCAGTAGTCAACTGACAGGAGGTGGACTGCGTGTCGGCCAGAAGGGTGGGGCCGGTAACTCACTTGGTCGCATTGTCTTTCGGTTTGCCAATAACTTCGGTGTCTATCTGCATGATACGAACAACCGAGGTGCCTTTAAACGAGAAAGGAGAACACTCTCACATGGTTGTGTGAGAGTTGAGAAACCGTTTGAACTGGCTTGCTTCCTGTTGCAGGGCGCCGATGAGTGGACGCTTGACAAGATTCGTCTCTCGATGGATATGAAACCAGAGACAGAAAGAGGACTCGAATATCTGGAGGAACACGCGGAGGACCCCAGGCCTCTGAAGGCTATTGTTTATCGGGATATTAATCCTCGCGTACCTGTGTACATTATTTATTATACTGTCTATCCTGATCCTGAGACTGGTGAGTTGAAATTCTGGCCAGACCTCTATGGTTACGACCAGGTCGTTCGAAGGAAGATGAAACCATTCTTGTCGCTGTAATCACGATGGAGAAATTCGAAGACCAACAGATCCGGCAGATGCTATTAGACCCCAAGACCCAGCGTCAAGGGTTTGAGGCCTGTGTCCGACAGTATAGCGAGCAACTCTACTGGCAGGTCAGAAAGATCGTACTCACTCATGATGATGCGGACGATGTGGTACAGAATACGTTTCTGAAAGCCTGGAACGCTCTCGATAACTTTGGAGGAGATTCGAAGGTCATCACGTGGCTCTCACGTATTGCCATCAACGAGGCACTCGACCTGTTGCGGAAAAACAAACTTCGTTTGACTGTCAGTGATGAATTACCCTCAGTAGCAAGTTCTCTGTTGGCCGATCCCTATTTTGATGGTTCAGAGACAGAGGCGTTGTTGCAAGAGGCTGTTTCACAACTGCCTGACGTTCAGCGCACTGTGTTCCAGTTGCGCTACTACGATGAACTGAAATATGGAGATATCAGCCGCATGCTTGGTACCTCTGAGGGAGCGCTGAAAGCATCTTATCACATTGCCGTGAAGAAAATCTCTGATTTTTTTAAGGCTAGGGATTAAACTATTTGAATGATTATACGTCAAACATACGATGGAAGAAGAAAAGTACATAGAAGAACTGGTAGGTAAAAGGAATCCTTTTAAGGTTCCTGAAGGCTATTTCGAGCAGTTGACCGATCAGGTGATGCAGTCGCTGCCTGAGCGTCGTCCTCGTGCCAAGAGCATTTGGATGCGTCCTGTGTTCTATGCTGCAGCCAGTGTGTGCGCCCTGTTTGTGTGCACTGCTGTCTGGTTGTCGTGGCCCGAGTCTTCTCAACAGAAGCAGGTGGCTGAGGTCGTGCAGAAGCAGCAGGTCCAGCAGCCTGATGATGCCTTTTTCGATGCGGCCGCCGACTATATGATGCTTGACAATCAGGACATATATGCCTGTCTGTCAGAATATTAAGTGGAAAGGTGAAAGGGTGAAAAAGTGAAGAGTGATATGAAGAAAGTCCTTGTCTGCATGATGATTCTCTTGGTTGGTTTTTCTGTCTGTCAGGCAGATGAACCCCAGAAGTTCTCGCCGGAGAAGTTCCAGGCTGAGATGGAGCAGTTTATCACTAAGGAGGCTGGTCTTAGTGCCGATGAGAGTGCCAAGTTCTTCCCTCTCTTTCGTGAGATGCAGCAGAAGCAGCGTGCTGTATTCGGAAAAATGCGTCAGGAAGGTCGTGTTAAGCCTACCGATGATGCCAGTTGCAAGAGGCTTGTTCAGAAGCGTGATGAGGTGGAACTGGAACTGAAGAAGATCCAGCAGACTTATCACAATAAGTTCTTCACCGTCCTTTCAGCCTCCAAGGTCTTCGATGTCCTTCGTGCCGAGGAGCGTTTCCATCGTCAGGCCTTCCGGAATATGGGTCAAGGCTTCCGTCAGAACCATCCCCGCCAAAAATAACACTTTACTCCAACTTTGAGCCCTCGATGAGTTTAGGGCATAGGGACGATAGGCCGCACTTCTCACAATGTGGCTTTCGTGAGGTGCAGACATATCGGCCGTGAAGCAGCAGCCAGTGGTGGGCACGTGGAATATCCTCGGCAGGGATATGGCGCGTCAGGGCCAGTTCCACTTTATAGGGCGTGTTGTCTCGTTTCGACACAAGACCTAATCGATGGGCCACGCGATACACATGGGTGTCGACAGCCAATGTCGATTTCCCGAAAGCCACACTCTGAATCACATTCGCTGTCTTGCGTCCCACACCAGGCAAGTCGAGTAGGGCATTCATGTCTGAGGGCACCTCGCCCTCATGATTTTCTACAAGTGCCCTCGCAATCTTCACCAGATGGTCAGCCTTAGCGTTAGGGTAGGAGACGCTGCTGATGTATTCCAATACCTCTTCGGGTTCTGCCTTTGCCATCGTCTTGGCATCAGGATAATGTCGGAACAGTTCTGGTGTCACCTGATTGATGCGTTTATCCGTGCATTGGGCACTGAGGATAACCGCTACTAACAGTTGAAACACGCTGTCGAACTCAAGTTCGGTAGTCACCTCAGGCATCTGCTCCCTGAAGTGCGTTAAAATCAGTTCGTATCGTTCTTCCTTTCTCATATCTTGGTGAAAATATGTTGCAAAGATACAAGAAAAAGGGAAAAGTGAAGAGTGAAAAGTGAAAAATTTGCTACCGCCAAACATTTATTGATAATTTATTAGTAACTTTGCAGAAAATATTCATCAATTATCTAAAACTAACGTATGATTAAGCAACTGTTATTGTCATTGGCCTGTATGGCTGTGACGGCGGGTCATGCCCAGAAGACACCCGTGTGGCAGGATCCAACCGTGAACCAGGTGAACCGTGAGGCGCGCCACGCCCACTTCTTCGCCTTTGAGAATCAAGACCTTGCCCGGAAAGGTGACAAGGCGAAGTCTGCCCGTTTCCTCTCCATGGAGGGTATGTGGAAGTTCCATTTCGTGAAAGACCATCAGAATGCTCCGGAAGGCTTCTATGCGCTGAAGTATGACGACTCGCAATGGGTGGACTTCCCCGTACCTGGCCTCTTCGAACTGAATGGCTTTGGCGACAAGATCTACAAGAACATCGGCTATGCCTGGGGAACGACCTTCAAGAGCAATCCCCCGTATATCGGCGAGACGAACAACTACACCGGTTCCTACCGCCGTACCTTCGAACTGCCTGCAGACTGGAACGGTCAGGAGGTGTTCTTCCACGTTGGTTCTGCCACGAGCAACCTCACGCTCTGGGTGAACGGCAAATACGTGGGCTACTCCGAGGACTCGAAGGTGGCTGCTGAGTTTAACATCACGAAATACCTGAAGAAAGGCCAGAACCTCATCGCCATGCAGATCATGCGCTGGTGCGACGGCTCCTATCTCGAGGATCAGGACTTCTGGCGCTTCACAGGTATTGCCCGAGAGGTGTATCTCTATGCCACGCCGAAGGTGCACATCCAGGACTTCTTCGTCAATGCCGACCTGAAGAACGACTTTAAAGAAGGTGTTCTTTCTGGTGAAGTACAGATAGCCTCAGCAAAGGGCACGACCCTTGATCTGCAACTGATAGACCCGCAGGGCAAGGAGGTGAAGCAGACCAGCGTCACCATGATCAACAATGGCCCCCTCACCTTCCGTTTTGAAACATTAGGCAACGTCAAAGCTTGGACAGCCGAGACGCCCAATCTGTACACCCTCATCATGACCTTGAAGCAGGGCGACAAGGTGCTGGAGGTCATTCCCCAGCGCATCGGCTTCCGTCATATCGAGATCAAGGGCGGTCAGTTGCTTGTCAACGGTCAGCCTATATTAATAAAAGGTGCCGACCGTCATGAACTTGATCCCGATGGTGGTTATGTCGTCTCCGTGGAGCGCATGATTCAGGATATCAAGATCATGAAGTATCTGAATATCAATGCTGTACGCACCTGTCACTATCCCGATGATCCCCGTTGGTACGACCTCTGCGACGAGTATGGCATCTACCTCACGGCTGAGTCGAACCTCGAGAGTCATGGTATGGGCTATGGCGAAGGAACACTGGCCAAGCGTCAGGACTACGAACAGGCTCATTTGGAGCGCCAGTATGGCAATGTGATGTCCTTCAAGAACCACCCCTCCATCATCGTCTGGTCGTTGGGCAATGAGGCTGGCTATGGACCCAACTTTGAGAAGGCCTATGACTGGATTAAGTCTTACGACCAAAGCCGTCCTGTGCAGTATGAACAGGCTCGCCACGATGGGAAGACTGATATCTTCTGTCCGATGTATATGGGCTATGAGGACTGCGAGAAGTATGCCCAGACCGACAATCCCCGTCCGCTGATCCAGTGTGAGTATGCCCATGCCATGGGTAACTCCATCGGCGGTTTCAAGGAGTATTGGGACATCATCCGCAAGTATCCGAAGTATCAGGGTGGCTATATCTGGGATTTCGTCGATCAGGGCCTGCGCGACAAGAGCAAGATCACTGGCAAGGAGATCTTTACCTATGGTGGTGACTACGGCCGCTATCCCGCTTCTGACAACAACTTCAACTGCAATGGCATCATCGCCCCAGACCGTCGTCTGAATCCCCATGCCTATGAGGTGCGCTACTATTATCAGAATGTGTGGATTACGGACAAGGGGCTGAAGGACGGCAAGATTGAGATCTACAACGAGAATTTCTTCAAGACCCTCGACGACCTCGAACTCGAGTGGTTCGTAGGCGGTGCCTCTGGCTCGCATCATCATGACAATCCCGGCCGTCCTGAGGGCATGACCTTCGGACATGGTGGCACCATCGCTGTCAGCGGCATTGCTCCTCAGGAGCGTAAGGTCATCACCATCGAGGCCATGAAGCAGGTCATCGAGCGTGTCCTTGGCCATCATGGTGATCAGGAGATCTTCGTCATCTTCCAGTTCAAGTCCCGTGAGGCCCAGCCCCTCATCGACAAGGGTCAGATCGTCGCTCGTCAGCAGTTCGTGCTCAACCCCTACCAGTTCCCAAATCTCTCTACGGCGGCAGCAAATTCTTCACTCTTCACTCTTCACTCTTCACTTAAAACAGAAGAGACCGAGAGTTACGTGAAGTTCGATGCCGCAGGTACCACGCTGACCGTTGGTAAGTGGAGCGGTTGGATCGACTACCTCGATGTCGACGGCCAGCCGATGCTCATCGACCGTGAGTCACTGACTCCCGAGTTCTGGCGGGCGCCGACGGACAATGACTATGGTGCCTGGCTGCAGCGCCGTTTCGAGGTGTGGAAGACCCCGCAGATGAAACTGAAGGACTGCCAGGTAGGCGACAATCGTGTCGTGGCACAGTTCGAGATGCCTGATGTTCTGGCGACGCTGACCATGACCTATACGCTCCAGCCGAACGGCGAGGTGGTGGTCAACGAGCACTTCGTGCCCAATCCCCCGAAGGAAGGTAAGGATGCTGTCAAGATACCGCCGATGTTCCGCTATGGCATGCAACTGCAGATGCCGGATGAGTATGACCAGGTGTGCTACTACGGCCGTGGCCCGGTGGAGAACTATTGCGACCGCAACAACTCAGAGTTCATCGGCGTCTATAGTAATAAGGTGGCCGACGAGTACTACCCCTATGTCCGTCCGCAGGAGTCGGGCAACCACACCGATGTGCGCTGGTTCCGCGTGCTGAATGCTAAGGGTAGGGGACTGGAGTTCTGCTCCGATGCTCCGATGGAGGTCAGCGCCCTGCGTTTCCTGACAGAGGATCTCGACGACGGGGTGGTCAAGGACAAGAAGATCGGGCGTCACTCAGGTGACCTCATTGAGCGTCCGCTGACACAGGTTCACATCCAGCAGCGGCAGATGGGCCTCGGCTGTGTGAACTCCTGGGGAGCCTGGCCACGGCAGGAGTACCTCGTCAATCCTGAGGAGCGCAACTTCACCTTCGTCATCCGACCCCTGCGAGCAGAATAGTGTTTTGGTCCCGCAGAAATAGAAGAAATAAAGGAAAGTGCCTTCGGCACGGCTGCGTGTAGATGAGCGGAGCGTAAAATTTCCTTTATTTCTTTTATTTCTGCGGGACCTTGATTCTTTACATTTTGACATGATTTTGCTTGACTTTAGTCAAAATCGTCACCCTAAACGGCCTTTTTATATATTTTTTGCCAAAAAGAGTTGGCGCGTGTCTGAATAATTGCTAACTTTGCACCCGGAAAATAAGAATGCTATCAAGCAAATCAAAGATTGTGATAACGATATATAAGAAGATGAAAGAGATGAAGACACTTAAGAAGTTTTTGTTCATGAGCATGATGATGCTTGTGAGTGCTACGGCTATGTATGCAGAAGAGAGCAATGTGACCAGTGAGGTTGACACGACCTATATCAAACTCGATGAGAACATGGAGCCCATCAACTACGTGAACTCCACCAAGGAGGAACTTGAGGCTGCCGTGGGTGAACTGGAGACCATCCTGGAGACGGAAGAATTCCAACTCTATGCTGCTGGTGACTATACTTACAAGATCGAGAACGGTGTGGTAATCTCGATGGCCATCCAGATTGCCGACGACAACAACGACAAGGTTGTCTACAATAAGATACTGAACGCCCTCGCCAAGAGCAACTCCATCAAAGACACGCACAACACGGGTGGCAACTACTACCAGTACGCCAACTTCCAGGTGCAGTTCGACGATTTCGAGGGCTATGAGAAGTTGACCTTCTCTGCCATCACTGAGGAGTAATATTATTATTTTTACTATTCCGTTTCGCAGTTTTCCCACAACAATAAACATACTGATGGTTCGCTTGGTGCGGGAGAGATACAACATAGTCGCATCTGTCCTTGTGATGCTTTTGGTAGCGCTGCTGTCTGGTTGTGACAGCGGTGGAGGGAAGACTACATCTCCCGAAGCGCTCCAGATGATCACTGAGGTTAATCAGCAGAAAGACTTCAACCGCATGTTGTCGTTGGCCGACAGTCTGGAGAAGGCTGGCGCCATGAGCGAGGGCGACAGTTACTTCTGGCAGGGCTTTGCCAATTACCGTCTGAGGCAGCGACGCACCGCCGAGTTCTACTGGAAGGAATCGCTGAATGCTACGGCGAACCTGACGGATAGAGCCAGTCTCGATACATACGCCAGGTCGGCGAGTTATCTGACAGGCTTGTATGTCCGCTATCTCAACTTTACCAGTGCCATGAAGATCGTGAAGCCCGCCCTGGAGCATCTGGACAGGAATCATTTCACTTCCTCGAGCGACTATACCAATCTGCTCATCTTCGCCGGCTGCTGTGAGGCCCATTACAATGTCAATGACTCTGTGGTCAGCGCGCATTTTGAGCGTGCCTACCATCTGCACATGGACCATATCCGGGCCAACCCCTCCAAAGAGACCTATCGCGACGCCGTCGTGGGATTCATCAATATCGCCTACGGCTGGCTCAGCGAGAAGCGATACGCCCAGGGCCTTGTCTGGACGGAGCACTTTGGCACGCTGATAGAAGACTATAAGCAGCGCTTTGATGACGACGAGGCTTATATCGACAAGCAATGGGCGCGATACAAGATCTTCTCGGCCTTCGGCTTGGAGGGCATTGGGAAGATGGATGAGGCTGCTGAGGCTTTTGCCGCTTATCAGCAGACCCGTTTCGCTGACACCCTTGAAGGACAACTTGATGCAGCCGACTATCTGGCCATGTCGGGCCATTGGAAGGAGGCTGCCGACAAGTTCCTGAACCTTGACAAAGTCTTTTCCAGCGAACAGGTCAGTTTCTCTCTGGAAGATATCCAGCGCTATCTGCTGAAGAAATACGAGGCCAATGCCATGTCCGGCCGTAGAGACTCGGCCCTTGCCGTTGCCGCCCAGATATGCGAGCGCCTCGACTCGGCCATCATCAAGTCGCAATGGGACGACGGCGAGGAAAAGGAGACGATACACCAGAAGGAAGAGCAGATACTGCAGCAGCAGGGGCGGTTGATGAGAGCACGAGTGCTGGCACTCATCGTGACCGTCATTGTACTTACCTTGTTCTTCATCATCTTCACCATCATCCGCCACCGCTCAGCCCAGCGTCTGGCTGAGATGCGTGCCGCCAAGGAGCGCATGGAGAGCGAACTGCGCATTGCCAGCGACATCCAGATGTCGATGCTGCCTCGGGCATTCCCCGAAGTGGAAGGACTGGACATGTATGCTTCGATGGATCCTGCCAGGGAGGTAGGGGGCGACCTGTACAGTTTCCTGCAGAAAGAGGATGAACTCTACTTCTGTATTGGCGACGTCAGTGGCAAGGGCGTGCCGGCCTCGCTCTTTATGGCACAGGTCACACGTCTGTTCCACGGCATGGCCTCTTACGGCATGGGCCCTGCCGAGATTGCTACCCGCATGAATGCCGAACTGGTTGAGGATAACGAGCAGAGCATGTTCGTCACCATGTTCATCTGCCGGCTCAATCTGAAACTCAATTTGCTCGAATACTGTAATGCTGGCCATAACCCTCCAGCATTAGGCAATGTCGACGGTCAGTTCTCATTCCTCGACATGCTGCCCAATGCCCCCATCGGACTATGGCCCGGACTGCAGTATAAAGGCGAGTCCATCGAGTTCTTCAAAGACCGTATGCTGCTGATCTACACCGACGGACTCAACGAGGCCGAGAACCCTCAGCAGGATCAGTTCGGCGAGCAGCGTATCATCGACATCCTTTCGTCCATGAACTTGAGTAAGGCCCAGGACATTGTCGAGAAACTGAGAAGCGAGGTGAACAACTTCCGCAATGGTGCCGAACCCAACGACGACCTGACGATGCTATGCCTGAAATATCATTATGAGCCGGAAGCCTAACTCGCTTTTTTTTCTGAGAAGTGAAAACAGACCTACATTCCTACATTTTCCGCCTAATCTTCTGATATTCAGAAGGTAAGACTATGTATGGTGCCTACATGGAAATCATCAACCCTACATAGACAGGGCATTTTTACCATTGATTTGACCGTTTCAGTAGTATTTGAAACAGAGTGTTTCATACTTGTTCCGACAATGGAAACACTGTGTTTCCCTAAGAGAAACAGAGTGTTTCCATAGGAGAAACACAGTGTTTCAGTCGGAGGAACAGAAATGGAATACCCTCATATACAGAGTTTTAAGTATCAATATTGGTGTAAAGATGTCAAATTTTCAGCATTTTATGTATGGTTGCCTCCTGTTATGTAGGCACCCTACATAGGCTAATATACTATATATCAGATGTTTACAAGCAAAATGTAGGAATGTAGGGTGTTTTCGTTATTTAACATGTATCATCATGGGTGAGGCATCTGATTAGGAATAGCACTTTGTAAGATTTTGCATGGGGTGGTTGATCATTTTGGTAGAAAATGTCAACCAACCTATGAACTTTTTTTCGTAACTTTGCACCAGAAATAAGAAATAAACCATAAAACCCTGTAGAGTTATGAAGAAGAGATTGTTTTTGACGGTGCTATTGCTGACCTCGCTATTGAGCGGCGTGGGCTTTTCGAGTGCTTGGGCTGAAGCCAAGATTTATGTGATCTGGTGTGAAGGAAACACAACCCTTTACTTTCTATCTAGCGAAAGCAATTATGCCGATGGTGGAACCTACAACGGTCAGACCATAACAAATGTATGGCAGGGAAGTGACTATTATAAATACAAAGAGAATAGTACGGTCAAGAGTAGTTGCACGACTGCAGTGATTGAAAGCAGTCTTAAGAGTTCTGGCTTTAATAACTGTTCATACATGTTTAAAGACTTTATGGCATTAACGAGTGTATCGGGTGTAAGTAATGCCCTGAAAGCAGATACTTGGGATGCTTCTAAGATGTTCCAGAATTGTAGTGAATTGACTATACTTGACTTTACAGGCGTAAACACAGGAAATATTTATTCTATGGAATCTATGTTCGCGGGCTGTAGTAAACTTACCAGTCTTGACCTGAGTATGTTCGATACATCAAAAGTCAATCAAATGCACTATATGTTTTCTGGATGTACGTCGCTTACCTCTCTTGATATCAGCCAATTCAATACAGAAAATGTGACGACGATGGGAAGCATGTTTTATAATTGTCAGAAACTGACATCCCTCAATGTAGCATCTTTCAATACTGCCAAAGTGGAGGATATGCAATATATGTTCTCGAATTGCCAGTTGCTATCATCGCTTGATGTGACTTCCTTCAATACATCGGAAGTAACAAACATGTATGATATGTTCGGTAATTGTAGGGCTTTGACAAGTCTCAACCTGAGTCGTTTTGACGTGTCGAAGGTAACAAATATGAGTAAGATGTTCTATTATGACGATCAATTAGTGACCATCTATAGTAACAGTGACTGGAATCATGCAGGACTGACGACCTCCTCTGAAATGTTTGCATATTGTTCCAAACTAAAAGGAAAGATAACATACTCTAATGATTATATTACCGCAGAGTATGCCAATCCTACTTCAGGCTATTTTACAGAGACGAATCAGCCCGTGATGAGTTTCTCGGCCAGCACCAAGACGATAACGGTAGGAGATACTTACACGCTGCCTACCTTATCGCTGACACCTTCTGGACTATCTGTAACCTATAGTAGCAGTGATGAGACGGTTGCGACGGTTGATCCAACAACAGGTGCGGTAACGCCTCTTCATTCGGGAACAACCACCATTACCGCCTCGTTTGCCGGTAATGCGGACTATCGTGCCCATAGTGTTTCATATACACTGACGGTCAGTGCCAAGTCGTTTGACCTCAGTCTTTGTGGGAAACAAATGAACAGTGACTACCTTGTTAATAATACCGAACTGATAACGGCTCTTGGCACCAGCCTGACAGATGGTACGCTCTCCCTTGCGGCCAATGATGATTATAGTGCATTGACACTCTCGCTGAATGGCGCGAAACTGGAATCGACCCAATATCCTGTTATCACTAATTCAGGAACGCTTTCCGTCGTTGCCACGGGTTCTTGTGAGTTGACATGTACTTATTCTATCAATACAGCCTGGCTTAACGAGGGGGACCTGACATTGAGTGGTTCTGGTCAGATGACAGTGAGTGGCCAGACTTCAGGAATAGAGAACAATCGTTACTTTACGATGACGGGTGGTACACTGGAAATATCTGGAGGAACAGGCTTCTATGGTTCGAACACCTCTGTGCTTACGGTGACAGGCGGTAAACTGAAGGCGACAGGTAGTTCGGGAGGTAGTATCGTTGTTTCCGGAGAGTTTCATTTAGGTGATGGCGTGGCCATTACCCAGCCATTGGGTGCTGTTTGGAACAGTACCCAGTATGCCGTGTGTGATGCCCAGGGTTATCCCATCAAGGAGCAAGTGGTCATCACAAGGGGGGCCGCAGCCAGTGGACTGGCTTATTCTGCCGCATCTGTCTCTGTGAAATATGTCTCTACGACAGCACTGCCCACACTTGCCAATCCTCACTCTCTTGCCGTGACCTATACCAGCAGTAATACAGCAGCCGCAACGATTGATGCCAATGGGGTGGTGACGCTTGTAAAACCGGGTGTGACGACGATTACCGCCACCTTTGCGGGCAACGACCAATATATCGCAGGGTCAGCCAGTTATACACTCACCGTGACGAAAGGTGATGCCAGTCTGTCATACACTCCAACAACGGCGAGTGTGGTTTTTGGCGGTACCCTGACACGGCCTACGCTGACAGCCGTTCCTGCCTCGCTGCTAACCGACCATCTGATTACTTATCAGAGCAGCAATGAGAGTGTGGCCACCCTGACAGGTGTTGAGGGCGAGGTTAATCTGCAGGCATCGGGAACCACCACTATCACCGCTTCTTTTGAGGGTAACGACTATTACAATGCCGCTGCGGATGCCCAATATGTGTTGACGGTGTCGGCAGCCGCCGCCACACTGACATTTGCCGAGACGGCATGTACGGGCAAGGTCGGCCAGGCATTCAACTCCCCGGCGCTGACCATTGCGCCAAGCAGCACGTTGGCGGTGAAGTATTCCAGCAGTAATACGGCGATTGCTACGGTCGTGGAGAGTACGGGTGTGGTTATGCCCAATGCCGAAGGTACTGTGACCATCACAGCCACTATCGCTGACACACAATATGCGGGTTCTGCCTCTTATCAGTTGACGATTACCAAGAACGACAGCGGACTGGCTTTCGCCTCGACCACCGCCACCACGACCTATGGTGCCGACTTCACCCCACCGGCCCTGACAAACACACATTCACTGACTGTAAGTTACAGTAGTAGTAACACGGCTGTGGCGAAGGTGGATATAAACACAGGCGCTGTGACAATCCTGAAGGCGGGTGCAGCCACCATTACTGCGAGCTTCGCTGGTAATTCCACTTATGAACCCTGTCATACCAGTTATCTGCTGACTGTCGAGAAGGCTGCAGCCATCCTGTCGTTTGACCAGACAGCAGTAGAGGCTAAGGTGGGTGATACATTCACTCCTTCGCTGACGGTCTCTCCAACAGGACTGGACATTAAATATTCCACCAGCGACAGGACAGTGGCCATTGTCAATTATGAAGGAAAGGTGACTGCACGAAAAGTTGGCTCTGCCACTATCACGGCAACGGTTAATGACGAGAGATACCAAGGTACGGCTTCCTATACCGTCACCATCACGAAAAAGACTGCCGACTTGTCATTCTCAGTCGCAACGGCTGCGGCTGTCATTGGGGAGATGTTTACTGCGCCCGTATTGTCCAATACCCACAACTTGTCTGTCCATTATGGAAGCAGCGATTCTGGGGTGGCTTCGGTGAATTATACGGACGGCACGGTAACCATTTACAAGCCTGGTACAGTGGTGATTACGGCCTCGTCGGAAGAGACTAATACTTATGAGGCAGGTAATGCCACCTATACGTTGACGATATCGAAAGGCATAGCCTCCCTCATATTCGCCTCGGCAGTCGTTAATGCAAAGGTTGGTGTCGACTTCATGCCAGAACTGACGGTGGATCCGGCAGGGCTTAGCGTCGTTTATTCTTGCAGCAATGCCGATCTGGCCACTGTCGATGCCAGCAACGGAAAGGTGACCCCTCATGGTGAGGGTGAGGTCACCATGACGGCTACGGTGGATGATGTACGTTACGAAGGTTCCGCCTCTTATAAGATGAAGATTGCGAAGAACGAGAACGGACTGAGTTTCTCTGCTGCTACGGCGACGGGTACGGTCGGAAAGCCCTTTACGCCACCCACCTTGTCGAACGAGCATGCGCTGCCAGTTGCTATCTCCAGCAGCCGACCTTATGTTGCCAGCGTCGATGCCGATGGCAACGTGACACTGAACAGTGCAGGCGAAACCGTGATTTCAGCATATTTCGCCGGTGATGGTGTCTATGATGCCAGTACAGTCAGTTACACACTGACTGTATCGAAGGGGACGGCTACGGTGTCGTTCCCCATGACAGAGGTCGTTGCAAAGATTGGTGTCGACATCGATTCTCCTACACCATCTGTCACTCCAGCGGGATTAGCCATCAAATATTCAAGCAGCAATGACAACTTGGCTACTGTCGGTGCTGTAACTGGCAAGGTGACGCCAAAGGCCATCGGTGAGGTAATGATTACCGCCGTTGTTGAAGATGATAGTTACGAGGGGTCGGCTTCCTATACCCTGAAGATTTCGAAGAACGAAAACGGGCTGGCCTTCTCTGCTGCCACGGCAAAAGCCACTTATGGCGCAAGTTTCACTCCGCCCACACTGACGAATCAGTATGGTCTGCCTGTTACCTATGCGAGTAGTAAACCCGAGGTTGCCACCGTGGCCAGTGATGGTAAAGTGACTGTGCTGAAGGCTGGCGAGACTACTATCTCTGCCAAGTTTGTTGGAAACAGTATCTACGAGGGAGGTTCGGTTTACTACGTGCTGACTGTCAATCCTAAGACGGTGAGCAGTCCGACGATTACGCTGAGCGCGACCTCATTTGTCTATGATGGCTCAGAGAAGAAGCCGACGGTGACGGTGAAGGACGGTTCAACAACCATCCCCGCCTCGGAATATACCGTTGGCTATAGTAATAATAAGAATGTAGGTATTGCTACCGTCACCATCACTGACAAGGCTGGCGGCAACTACACGGTCAGCGGTACGACGACCTTCGTGATCGTGCTCCGTGGCGATGCTAATGGTGACAATAAGGTGAACGTGGCCGATATCGTAGCCATCGTCAACCATAAGAAGGGCATAGCCGTGGAAGGCTTCGACGCCAATGCCGCCGACGTGAATGGTGACAGCAGTGCGGACGAGAAGGATATCGAACTGATACAGAAGATCATCCTGGGCGAGTAGTTCTGCGTCGGAATAAAAAAGAAGGTTACAATGCGATTTGTAACCTTCTTTTTTTATGGAGTTTGCTGTTTAGCGGGCCTGTACGTATTTGTGGAGGGTCTTGCGGACGGCTCCCGGGCCGGCGTAGAGTTCCTTCACGTAGCCTTCGATCTGTTCGCCTAGGCCAGCCTCGTAGAGGTCGAGACCGAAGACATCCTTGCGGCTGTAGAGTTTCTTCAGCGGACTCCAGTCCTGATCGGGCTTGCCAATCTCCAGCGGAGCGACGATGGCCTGCAGTTCCTCGAGCATGGGGTCGGGAGAACAGTCGAAGGGGGTGCCGTCGTCCTTGATTCCCTTCAGGTAACGGGCGTAGCCAGCCAGCGTGAGGGGGATGAGCACGAGGTTCGACTTGTCGAGACCACGGGCGATGTATTTCTTCAACGTCTCACCGAAGCGGATAGGCAGTTTCTGCGAGGTGTCCATGGCGATACGCTGGGGCGCATCAGGCATGAAGGGGTTCGGCAGACGACGGTTGATGACGGCACCGATGAACTCGTAGGGGTTCAGCACACCAGGATCGGTGACCACAGGCATGGCCTCTATATAGCCGATCTTCTGGATGAAGGGACGCAGGTCCTCGTCGGCCATCTCGGCAGAGATGAGCGTGTAACCCAGCATACAGCCGTAGATACTCATGGCAGTATGGAGGGGATTCAGACAGGTGGTCACCTTCATCGTCTCCACCTTATCCACCGTCTCACGGGTAGTGTAGAGGGCACCGCCGAGGTCGAGTGGGGGACGGCCGTTGGTGTAGTTGTCCTCGATGACGAGATACTGCACTTCTTCGGCATTCACGAAGGGAGCCGTGAAGGTGTGCTTCTCGGTCTCGATATAGTCGTTGTCCTCAAAGCCGTCGGCAGCGAGCATCTCCTTCACCTTCTCATGCGGACGGGGGGTGATCTTGTCGATCATCGACCAGGGGAAGGTGATGTGCGTCTCGTCCTTCAGGTAGTCGAGGAAGTCTTCTGGCACAAGGCCGTCGGCAGCCCACTTCTCGGCGTAGGCCATGATGCCGGCTTTCACCTTGTCGCCGTTGTGTGAGCAGTTGTCCATCGACTGGATGGTGAGGGGGCGCTGTCCTGCCTGCCAGCGCTCATAGAGCAGGGCGCAGACCTTACCCATGGCGAAGACGGGCTTCAGGCCACGCGCCAGGTCGGCATCGTTGAAGGTGTAGCCTTTCTCGGTGATGGTGAACGAGATCATCTGGAGCGATGGGTTGCGGAAGATCTCGACGAGGCGCTGCCAGTCGGGGAACTGCGGGTCAGCCTTGAGGGCCTCGGTGACGCTGGCGATGACCTTCTTCTCGATGGAGCCGTCAGAACAGAGGTTCACACAGAGTGAGAGGTTGTTGTAAGGGGCGTATGCCTTGTCGATGACCTCGAAGTCGAAGGTCTCGGCGACGATGACGCCGCGATCGTATTTGCCCGTGTTCAGGGCATCGTTGAGGATGGCGGCAGGGAAGGCACGGAAGATGTTTCCACCGCCGAAATGTACCCATGTGGGTTGCTTGGCGGTCTTCTCGCGGATGGCCTTGATGTCGAACTTGGGAAGTTGATAGCCTTTGGCTTCCCACTCTGCGGCGTTGTAGTTGCCGCTAAAAATATCATTCAGTTTCATATGTCTTAAATTCTAAAGTCTTAATCAACACGAATTACCACGAATTAATCATTAATTCCATACGGGGCAAAATTATATGATAAATTACATGGTAATTATATGTTAAAGATTGAGATGGATTTGTTTCACACATGCGATAGTTGTATACTCAACTAATCAAAGAATCCGGGTTGTTTGTATTCTATTCCTAATTCACGGTCGACGGTGGCGAGGATGCCCTGCACCTGTCCGAGGGCGAACATACGGCCCAGGAGGGTGTAGCCGGCATTATGGCCATGTGAGGACTCGTCGAAGATGCCGCCAGGCTGGTCGGTGAAGGTCATGCCGTGGTCGACACGCATGGGGAGTTCGGGGTTTTCCTTCTCGAAGATGCGGCAGAGTTCGATGAGGTCTGCCCGACCACCGAGGTGGGAGGCCTCCGTGAAGTCGCCGTTGGGGAAGATGTGGCAGGAGCGCAGATGGACGAAGTGGGTGCGCGAGGCGAACTTCTTGGCCAGATCGACCACGTTGTTATAGGCACCTGCGGAGAGGCTGCCAGCACAGAAGGTCAAGCCGTTGTGCTTGTTGGGCACAGCATCGAGGAACCACTGGATATCCTCCTCCGTACGGACGATACGCGGCAGGCCGAGGATCTCGATGGGGGGATCGTCGGGATGGACGCACATGTTCATGCCATACTCCTCGCATGTCGGCATGATGGCCTCGAGGAAGTACTTCATGTTGGCACGCAACTGCGCCTTGTCGATGCCCCTATAGAGATCGAGGAACTCACGGAACTTCTGCACGGGCGCCTCGTCGTTCTCGCTGAAGTTGCCAGAGACGAAGCCCTGTGTCTTGATGATGATGGTCTCCACGAGTTGGTGATCCTTCTCGGGCGTCATCGTCTTAGCCAGTTCGTCGCACTCTGCCAGCACGTTACGTCCTTCGCCCCAGCCCTCAGGGAACTGAAACTTAGCCCACTCCTCACGGGCACCAGGACGCTTCAGGATATAGATGTCGAAGTAGGCGAACTCGGCATAGTTGAAGTAGAGGTTCGTGGCACCGTTGGGATTGTCGTGCTGCAGGTCTGTACGTGCCCAGTCCAATACTGGCATGAAATTGTAGCAGATGCAGTGGATGCCCTCTGCCGAGAGGTTGCGCAGCGACTCTTTGTAGACCTCGATCTGATGGTCGCGGTCAGGACCGCCATACTTGATGGTCTCCACGACAGGCAGCGACTCAACGACACTCCAGCGCATGCCGTAACTCTCAATATACTCGCGCAGGTCGCGGATCTTCTCTCGGGTCCACACCTCGCCTAAAGGTACGTCGTGAAGGGCTGTGACGATGCCCTCAACACCAATTTGTCTTAGTTGGGCAAGAGTAATCTTGTCTTTCTTGCCAAACCATCTCCATGTTCTTTCCATAATGATTATTTTTTAGAATGAGTTTGTTTTTTTGTCTTATCGGTAGGCTTGCCAACGATCAGGCTACGGAAGTCAATACGCTTCTTTCCTTGTGGTCGGACCAGATTCTGAACGGTCTTAGGACGGCTCTCATTGCCATAGCGGTCGGTGGCAGTCACGGCATAGTAGAGCGCATGACCCTGATGGGGCACGGTGAGTTGCTGATACTGGTGTCGGCAGGCGATGAGGTTACGAGGATCCTCCGTGTCGACGGGCCAAGTGTCGGAGGCATATATATTATATAATAGGTAATTGGCTCCGGAGAGGTCTCTGGCTCCATACCAGATGAGACGGTCGCTGGTCTTTCCGCGGTCTATCTGCAGAAGCGTGACAGGGGTAGGGGGCTGTTTCCCCATCCAGCGCATCGGAGGGATGAGGGCTGGGGTCCGGTTGAAATCCTTCGTGAAGGTGTAGATGCCCTTGATGTTGTCTGTCAGGAACTTCGAGCGGAAGAAGGTGCATCCGAGGCCCTCCTGACGGAGAACGTTCATCTCGCGACGGATGATGCTGAGGTCCCAGTTGCGCTCTGAAGGATGGAGCATATAGATGGAGAGTCCGGGAGCCACGATCTTGCCGTAGGCGTGTTCCTTCCAGTCGGCCACGAAGGGATAGAACTGGTTGCCCAGGAAGTACATCATGGGGAAAAGTTCGTCCATGAGTCCCTCGCGCAGCCATCCCTGGGCATCCTGACAGACGGCCGTATAGGCATTCCAACCACCACTCCTGTAGCGGCTCAGGTCATCGTACTTACCAATAGGCGAGCACGACACTTTTACCCAGGGCTTCTCGGCCTTCACGGCCCGGTGGATCTTGCGGACGATGCTGGTGATGTTCTGCCGACCCTGTTCACGGGAATACTTGAACTTCCACGTTTCCGGATAACGGATATAGTCGAGGTGTATGCCGTCGATATCGTAACGGTGTGCCACCTCGCGGCAGATGCC
>ONPM01000087.1 GCA_900319715.1 uncultured Prevotella sp. | reverse complement strand
GCGGTCGAGGGTCATCGCCGTCACGGCATCCATATCGCTGGAGAACTTCGAGAAGGCCTCGAGTTCGCGATACTGAGCCTGGTCGATCTTCAGCGTACCGGCCACCTTCTTCATCGACTTGATCTGTGCCGAGCCACCCACACGGGATACGGAGATACCGACGTTGATGGCGGGACGGAAGCCCTGGTTGAAGAGGTCGCTCTCAAGGAAGATCTGACCGTCGGTGATGGAGATCACGTTGGTCGGGATGTAGGCCGACACGTCGCCTGCCTGCGTCTCGATGATAGGCAGAGCGGTGAGCGAGCCACCACCCTTGACGTGACCCTTCATGCACTCGGGCAGGTCGTTCATCTGCTCGGCCACCTCCTGCTGCTCGTTCATCTTGGCTGCACGCTCCAACAGACGGGAGTGCAGATAGAACACGTCGCCGGGATAGGCTTCACGTCCGGAGGGACGACGCAGGATCAGCGAAACCTCACGATAGGCCACAGCCTGTTTCGACAGGTCGTCGTAGACCACGAGTGCGGGCAGGCCACGGTCGCGGAAGTACTCGCCGATGGCAGCGCCAGCAAACGGTGCATAGTACTGCATGGCGGCAGGGTCGGCAGCGGTGGCAGCCACGACGATGGTGTAAGGCATGGCCCCGTGCTCCTGGAGTGTAGACACGAGAGCGGCCACGGTAGAGGCCTTCTGGCCGATGGCCACATAAATACAGTAGACAGGCTTGCCTGCCTCATAGAAACTTTTCTGGTTGATGATGGTATCCACGGCGATGGCGGTCTTACCCGTCTGACGGTCGCCGATGATGAGTTCGCGCTGTCCGCGGCCGATGGGGATCATCGAGTCGATGGCCTTCAGACCGGTCTGCAGCGGCTCCTTCACGGGCTGACGGTAGATCACACCGGGGGCTTTACGGTCGAGCGGCATCTCGAAGGCGTCGCTCAGGTCGATGTCACCCTTGCCGTCGATAGCCTGTCCCAGAGGATTGATGACGCGGCCCAGCATGTTGTCGTTGACGCGGATCGAGGCGATGCGCTTCGTACGCTTCACGACCATGCCCTCCTTGATGCCCGAGGTGGAGCCCAGGAGCACACAACCGACGTTGTCCTCCTCAAGGTTCATCACGATGGCCATCGTACCGTTCTCGAACTCCAACAACTCGTTGGCCTCGGCGTTGCGCAGTCCGTAGATGCGGGCCACACCATCGCTGACGGTCAGCACGGTGCCCACCTCGTCGAACTTCTCGGCGCTGGAGATGCCCTTGAGTTGGTCGAGCAGTACCTGGGATACTTCGCTTGGTTTAATCTTATCTGACATTGTTGTTTACTTTTTAAGTGTGTTAAGAATGTTGTTGAGTTTCGACTTCACGCTCGCATCCATGCGGTAGGTGTCGTATTCGAGGATGAAGCCACCGATGATGTCGGGGTTCACCTCGGTCTCGAACTCCACAGTTCCATTAGTCTTGCTCTCCACCATCTGCCGCATCTTCTGCTCGGTGGCAGGGGTGACGGCGGTGGCAGTGATCAGTCTGCCACGGATGACGTTCTTCTGTTGACGGTATAGGGTGACGTACGAATTGGCGATGAACTGCATCACACTCTCACGGTCCTCCTTGAGCACAAGCCCGATGAAGGCCTTGACCAGCGGAGAGGGTGCCTTGCCGACGGCTGTCAGCAGGAGTTTCTCCTTCTCGGCTTTGGAGAGCATGGGGTTGTCGATCGCCGACCTCAACTGTGGCACCTCGGCATAACTCCTGGCGAGTTGCTGCATCTCGGTGTAGACAGCATCCTCGGTCTTCGCGTCGGTAGCGCTCTTAAGCAGCGCCCTGGCATAACGAACCGATATGACTCCTATATCCATACGCTATTACTCCTTAGAAGAAACATCATCCAGCATACGGTCGATCAAATCCATCTGCGCCTGGTCACCCTTGAGATTCTCCTTAAGGATCTTCTCGGCTATCTCGACGCTGAGGGTAGCTACTTGCTTGCGGATGTCGGCAATGGCGGCCTTCTTCTCCTGCTCGATGGCGACGCGGGCGTCCTCCATCAGACGGGCTCCTTCGGCGCGGGCCTTGTCCTGGGCTTTCTCTACGATGGCATCGCGGGTCTCGGCAGCCTCCTTAAGGATCTGAGCCTGCTTCTCGCGAGCCTCCTGCAAGATGGATTCGCCTTCTTTCTGTATATTGGCGAGCCGCTCGTTGGCCTCATGCGCCTTGCGCAATGAGTCGTCGATGAAAGCCTGACGCTCCTTCACCATGCCGGTGATGACGGGAAAGCCAAACTTCCATAGCAGGAAGAACACCACGAGGAAAGTGATGGTCATCCAGAACAGCAGGCCAGTACTCGGAATCAATAAATCCATACGCTGTGTGATTTACGATTTACTAATTGACGATTTACAAACTGTAAATGCTTAGATGCAGAGGAATGCGATGACGGCGGCAAAGAGTGCCACACCCTCGATTAGGGCAGCAGCCACGATCATGTTCGTGAACAGTTTGTTCATCACCTCCGGCTGGCGAGCCATAGCGTCCATAGCCTGACCACCGATTTTACCAATACCAAGACCTGCGCCAATAGCTGCGAGACCTGCGCCTACTGCGGCGCCTAACTTTGCAACACCTTCTGCTGCCAATAATGCTGTAATCATAATTTTTTGAGTTTTAAATTGTTAATTATCTAATGTTTACTTTTTTATTCATGTTCGGGTTCAACCCGGGCCAGTCCGATGAAGACGGCAGAGAGCATCGTGAATACCATCGCCTGGATGAAGCAGACCAGACACTCCAGGCACATCATGAAGATACTCATGATGACGCTGAGGGCCGACATCGACAGTTGTACGGCCACGGCCTGACTGGCCACGAGGAAGATGATACAAGTGATGGCCACCGCGATGGCATGGCCTGCCATCATGTTGGCGAAAAGTCGGATCATCAGGGCGAAGGGCTTGGTGAAGATACCCACGAACTCGATGACGGGGATGATGGGGATGGGCGCCTTGAGCCACGTGGGCACCTCGGGCCAGAAGATGTCCTTCCAGTAGTGTTTGTTGCCCGAGAACTGCACGATGAGGAAGGTGCAGAGGGCGAGGAAGAACGTCACGGCGATGTTGCCCGTCACGTTGCCCGATCCCGGCGGGAAGGGTATCAGACCCATCACATTGCACGTGAAGATGAAGAAGAAGCAAGTGAGCAGATACGGGGTATACTTTTCGTAGCCTTTGCCTACTCCCGGCTTGATGATCTCATCGACCACGTACATCACGAGCATCTCGACGAAGCCGACGAAGCCACCGGGCGCACCATCAGAGGCCTTGCGCTTCTTGTACCAGCGGGCGCTGAACAGGATGCTGCAAAGCAGGATGATGACGTTGATGAACATCACGGCGACCGTCTTGGTGATCGACAGGTCGAGTACGGGTTCGCCGTTCTCGACAATCTTGCCTGCGTTGTCACCCTCAGTGGCGATGGCCAGTCCGTAAGGCCCCTGACGGAGGCCTGAGGCATCGGCGTGGTGCTCAAACTGCGAGGAGCAGAACACATGCCAGCCCGTGGAACTGTTGACGATGACAGGCAGTGGGATGACCAGTGACTTGCCCTCGCCGAGGTCGGTCACATGCCAGTCGTGAGAGTCCTTGATATGCTCAAGCACCACCTCCTTGGCTGAGAAGTCTTCTGCCTGCATCGCCGGCACCAGTGCGAACAGCACGAGTGACAAGCATAGCAGTCGTTTGATGTGATTCATTATTCTTACTACTTAATGTCTTAATTTTAGTGTGACAACCATCGTCAGCGCGTACATTATCAGGAAAATGGCGGCGAAACGGATAGCGTCTTCTCTATTCTCGGTAAAGGATACGTAGAGCCCAACTACTGTTGCGACGAGCAGCATGCGTATCGTTGCCATCATCAGATAGAAGTGTACCAAGTGATCGGGTGAGTGCCGGCGGACGACATCATAGCCTTTCACGTAGGCCACGCCTAAGAGGGTGAAAAAGAGGACGGAAAGAAGGTATTCCACGGCTGGCGCGGGATTAATCCTCCTTCAGTTCCACACAGAGTGAAACCTGGTTCTTCTGTACCTCTACGACTCCACCAAGGATGGACAACTCGTTGCCTGCATACTCCACGACACCTTTCGTCAGCGTGGAGATAATCGGTGCATGGCCGCTAAGAATCTCGAAGTTACCACTTGTACCAGGCACCTTCACAGACTCCACTTCACCTGTGAATTCAATCCTTTCGGGCGAAACTATCTTCAACTGTAACATAACGGGATTTACGATTTACGGATTGACGATATTATCCCTTTGCTGCTTCCAACAGTTTCTTGGCCTTCTCCTTTGCATCTTCAATCGTACCGACGTTGAGGAATGCCTGCTCGGGCAGGTCATCGACCTCGCCGTCGAGGATAGCGTTGAAGCCCTTGATAGTATCCTCGATGGGCACCATCACGCCCGGCAGACCCGTGAACTGTGAAGCCACGGAGAACGGCTGGGAGAGGAAGCGCTGAACGCGACGAGCACGGTTCACCGTCTGCTTGTCCTCGTCAGAGAGTTCGTCCATACCGAGGATGGCAATGATGTCCTGCAACTCCTTATAGCGCTGGAGGATCTGCTTCACGCGCTGGGCACAGTCGTAATGGGCCTTGCCCACAATCAGCGGATCAAGGATACGCGAGGTGGAACCCAGTGGGTCTACGGCGGGATAGATACCTAACTCGGCAATCTTACGGTCGAGCACCGTCGTAGCGTCGAGGTGGGTGAACGTTGTGGCAGGAGCCGGGTCGGTCAAGTCGTCGGCAGGCACATACACGGCCTGTACGGAAGTGATAGACCCCGTCTTCGTAGAGGTGATACGTTCCTGCATCGTTCCCATCTCAGAGGCCAGCGTCGGCTGATAACCCACGGCTGACGGCATACGGCCGAGAAGTGCGGATACCTCAGAACCTGCCTGCGTGAAACGGAAGATGTTGTCGATGAAGAACAGAATATCGGCAGCGCCGCCATCCTTGCCGCCGCCATCGCGGAAGCCTTCAGCAACGGTCAGTCCGGAGAGTGCCACAGAGGCACGGGCACCGGGAGGCTCGTTCATCTGTCCGTAGACCAGCGTGGCCTGCGACTTCTTCAACTCCTCGGGGTCGACGAGTGAGAGGTCCCACTTACCTTCGTCCATAGCCTTACGGAACTTCTCGCCGTAGCGGATAACGCCCGACTCGATCATCTCGCGAATCAGATCGTTACCCTCACGGGTACGCTCACCCACACCAGCGAAGACGGAGAATCCGTTGTGTCCCTTGGCTATGTTGTTAATCAACTCCATGATGAGCACGGTCTTACCTACGCCAGCACCACCGAAGAGTCCGATCTTACCACCCTTCATGTAAGGCTCCAGCAGGTCGATCACCTTGATACCCGTCGAGAGAATCTCCTTCTTCGTAGAGAGTTCCTCGAAGGTCGGGGCCTCACGGTGGATAGGATAGGCGCCATCCATATTGAGTTGTTTCATACCGTCGATAGGCTGACCGATCACGTTCAGCATACGACCTTTAATCTGATCTCCCGCAGGCATCTGGATAGGCGAGCCGAGGGGGATGGCTTCCAGTCCGCGCTGCAAGCCGTCGGTGTTGTCCATGGCCACACAACGCACCGTGTCCTCGCCGATGTGCTGCTGCACCTCGACAATCAGGTCGCGCCCATCGCCACGCTTGATCTGCAAAGCCTCGTAGATCTTCGGCAACACCTTCTCAGCCTCCTGACCTTCTGTATCGAAATAGACATCGATGACAGGGCCGATGATCTGGGAAATGTGTCCAATAATTTGTGACATACGCTTGTTAGTTTATTTAAGTTATACTCGTTTTAAGTTCATAAGTTGCTTGCAAAGATAGTATATTTTTTTTAATAAAGAAAAACTTTTGGTCTTTTTTTTCCAATTAGACCATAATAAATGTAAAATACTACTTCCGCAAAGCCAAATTGTAATTGTAATATGTCTGATTGCCAGTCACGTCTTCAAGCACTTTGACAAACGGCGGGAAGTTGATGGTCTCCTGCTCACCTACTCCCTTGGTCTCCATGATGGCAAGGCCGATGACGGGCGAAAGGAAGGTGTCGATCTGGAAGAACTGTCCTTTCCAAATGAAACTCTGACGCCGTTTCACGATGGTCTGACGGTAGGGGTCAGCCTGTTGGAGCATTTGCTCGTACAGGTTATTGTCGACTTTTCGTTCCGTCTCAATCACCTCAGTCTCGGAGATGCGCTTCTTGGACCGGTGCAGGATGACCACCTTGCCACCACTCCATTCCCTGCGACGCAGACGGATCTCGCAACCCGGCTCAGCCACCAGGTAGGTCTGGGTAATCATGCTATCGGAACTCTCAGGAACCTCGCCGACAATCTCGACCCGATAGACCCGCTCGTCGTGGGGTGGCTGTGGCAGTCCGACCACCGTAGATATCTCGTTAAGGACACGATTGAGTTTGTTCTGGAAGTCATCATGGTTGTTGATGACACGCAGATGGGGATGGCCGGTCCAGGCACGAATCACCTTCTTATCCAGTTCACGCGCAATACGCAGTCCCTCCTCATTAGCCTGTTCGTAACGGGTAGCGTTGGTGGCTGTCGTATAGTACTGTTCTGCGCCGTCGGCAGCACTCACCAGATGCAGCACGGCATCATAGCGTTCCAACAAGGCATTGGGACTGGTGCCAGCCATCGCCGTGATCTCTTCCCACTCCTCGGGCTTGATATAGGCAGAGATATCCATCGTCCCGCGGTCGCAGATGATTAGCACGGGCTTTGTGCAGACCTCGGCGAGGCGCATGAACTGGTCTTCGAATGCTAACTGTGTCTCAAGGATAGCCCGCTCGCCTTGGTAATACAAGTCCCGGTTCGGTGTCAGGTAGTTCCATCCCGCGATACTGTAGATGGTCGGTACCTCAGGCACATTGAACACCTTATATCCAAATCCGGAGAAGTATTCGGTAATCTTCACCAAGGCCGTGGTCTTTCCCGCACAGGGGCCTCCAGTCAACACAATCTTCTTGATATCCGGCATTTTGTAGTTTGCTTTAGCAAGGTCAAATGCTCAATTCGTCAAGAACCTTGATAAGACGCTTGTCAAAACGCTTGTCGGTACGGATACACTCAGAGAACGGTACGTAGACCACCTCGTTATTGCGGATACCAACCATCACGTTGCGCTGGCCCTGCTTGATGGCCTCGATGGCACCCACGCCAGTCGTTGAAGCCAGAATACGGTCACGGGCAGAGGGTGTTCCACCACGCTGCAGGTGACCCAGAATGGAAACGCGCACATCGAACTCCGGGAACTCCTTCTTCACACGGTCGGCATAATAAAGGGCACCACACTTCGGACTCTCGGAGACGATGACGATACACGATTTCTTGGACTTGCGGATACCACGTCCCATGAACTGTGCCAATTGGTCTACGTCGGTGACCTCCTCAGGGACGATAGCAGCCTCGGCACCACAGGCGATGGCGCAGTTCTGTGCCAGGAAACCGGCATCACGACCCATCACCTCCACGAAGAAGATCCGCTCATGAGAATTGGCCGTATCACGAATACGGTCCACACACTCCATGATAGTGTTCATCGTCGTGTCATAGCCGATGGTGTTATCAGTACCATAAAGGTCATTATCAATGGTGCCAGGCAGACCGATGCAGGGGAAGTCAAACTCCATACCGAAGTTACGGGCACCCGTGAGCGAGCCGTTACCACCGATAACCACCAACGCGTCAATCTCTTCTTTCTGACAGGTCTCGTAAGCCTTCTGCATACCCTCCATGGTCATAAACTCCTTGGAACGGGCTGTCTTCAGAATCGTACCACCACGAGTGATAATACCACTCACATTCTCTGTCGTGAAACTTTTCACTTCACCCTTAATCAGACCATCATAGCCACGATAGATTCCTTTGATGTTAAATCCGTTGTAGATACCAGCACGTGTCACCGCACGGATGGCGGCATTCATTCCCGGTGCATCACCTCCTGAGGTGAGGATACCGATTGTCTTAATCCTTGACATACCTTATTAAATTTTAGTTATACATAATAGATTTCCAACCATAGGACTACCAATCCGACCACCCAGCCTGCCAGCACCTTCAAGGTCAGATTGCGGAGATACCATCCCAGACGGAGGTGTTCCATCTTCATCAGCGCCAGACCGCTGACCGATCCCACAGAGAGCAGACAACCACCGACAGCCGTCGTATAGGCGACAATCATCCAATAAGAGCCATTACGTGTAAACTGACTGAGATAGGCAGCATCAGCGGCCTGTTCCAGACGGGCAGCCTCTACCACAGGATAAAGCGAGATATCGCTGATAGCAATCGTAAACGTATCGACCACGGCGCTGAGAAATCCAGAGACAACGCCAAGAATCCACACATTATGAATCGTATCATCCATCCATCTGGCCACATCGGGGAAGACGCCCGTCTCGGTGACGACACCCATGCCCAACATAATGCCCATGACAAAGAGGATCTGCTGGAGGGAACCGTACTGCAAGGCCCGTGGAATAAAACGCTGTGACATCTGGTCGGCATTCATGAGTTTATGATTGAAGGCTTCGTTGACCACCCACAGCACACTCAACACACATAGAGCGCCAAGAAATGGTGACAGTTTGGTGATGTTGTGGAAAGTTGGAATGAACCACAGACCACCAATGCCGACGAAAAGCATGACGACCCGCTGCCAGGGGCTGAGGTTCGTATCATCACCGCGATATGGCAAGGGCGACCATTGGGTGTCTAGTCTCTCTGGCAAGGCGCGATTGATGAAAATCGTAGGAATGACCCAGGCCAGGATGGCAGGCAGAGCCATGTATGATGAGAAATATGTGGCCGTAACAGCCCCATCTCCCCAGAGTAGCAGACCTGTAGGATCACCTATCACCGTAAAGCATCCACCACAGTTGGCTGCTATGACAATGGCACTTCCGATGAGCATCCTTTGGCGGCGGTTCTGTACGATTCCGTGCATGATCACCAGCATCATCGTGGCAGTCGTCAGGTTGTCAAGATTAGCAGAGATGACAAATGTGACAAAGGTTATGGTCCAAAGAAGGCGCTTCGGGTTACGTGTCCTGATCCATTTCTGGATGAAGTCGAAACAGCCGTTGTTGTTCAGAATTTCGATAATAGACATCGTAGCGAGAAGGAACATGACGATGCTCGCAGCACGGCCGACATAATACAAGAACACATTGTCGTGGATGAAATATTTCACCGCGTCGCTAGTAGGCTCTGCACCATTCAGGAACGCAAGGTAATCATCTGGGTGCATATCTGTCACGTAGTCAGTACCCCAGCAGATGTAGACCACCCACCCTACTGTGCCTATGAACATGGCTATTGCAGCCTTATTGACACCCGTCAGATGGCCGGTGGCAATGAGCAGATAGCCCATAATCAGCATAAAGACTATTATCAGCGTCATATAAGTCGGTAATTTATGATCTCTATAGGCATCGAATGATTGGGCACAAAGTTACAAAAAAAAATGTAAGTACCAAAACTTTTTAGCCAAAAGTCAATAAAAAGAAATATCCCCGCTGCTATTAGCGAGGATATTCTTTGTATTTAGCCACCGAAATTGTCATACATGATGCTTTCCGGTTCTACGCCGAGCGAGTCGAGCATCGAGACGACGGCCTTCGACATCGGGCCAGGACCGCACATGTAGTACTCGATATCCTCTGGAGCCTCGTGGTCCTTCAGATAGGTGTTGAGCATCACCTGATGGACGAAGCCCGGGGTGTACTTCACGCCAGCAGCATCGGCTGCGGGATCGGGTCGGTCGAGGGCGAGGTGGAAATGGAAGTTGGGATACTCCTTCTCCAGGCCGAGGAAGTCGTCGAGATAGAACACCTCGTTCAGGGCGCGGGCGCCATAGAAATAGTGCATCTCGCGGTCTTTGGTGTGAAGTGTCTTCGTCATATGCATAATCTGTGCACGAAGCGGAGCCATACCGGCACCACCGCCTACCCAAATCATCTCCTTCTTCGAATCAAAGTGCGGATGGAAGTCACCATAAGGGCCACTCATGATCACCTTGTCGCCTGGTTTCAGCGAGAAGATGTATGAAGAGGCAATACCCGGGTTGACATCCATGAATCCACTTCGGTCAGGTTTGAACGGTGGCGTAGCGATACGTACCGTCAGCATGAAAACATCGCCTTCCGCAGGATAGTTAGCCATTGAGTAGGCACGGATCGTGGGCTCGGGGTTCTTACACTTCAGATCGAACATCTTGAATTTCTCCCATGACGGCACATACTCCGGCGTGATGAGATCACGGTCATAAGAGTTGTAGTCGATACAGTCGAACTGAGGAATCTTGATCTGGGCATAAGAGCCTGGCAGGAAGTCCATGTGGGCACCAGCAGGGAGTTGCACCTTGAACTCCTTGATAAACGTAGCCACATTCTTGTTCGAGATGACAGTACACTCATACTCCTTGACACCGAGAATCGACTCATCGACGTGGATCTTGAGGTCACCCTTCACCTTACACTGACATCCGAGACGCCAGCCGGACTTGATCTCCTTGCGTGTGAAGTGAGGCTTCTCGGAGTCGAGAATCTCACCGCCGCCTTCGAGCACCTGAACCTTACATTGGCCGCAAGAGGCCTTACCACCGCAGGCAGAGGGCAGGAAGACACCGTTCTCATTGAGCGTGGACATCAGCGAGGCACCCTGGGGAACGTTGATGGTACGGTCGCCGTTGATTTCAATATTCACATTGCCTGAAGGTGAG
>ONPM01000079.1 GCA_900319715.1 uncultured Prevotella sp. | reverse complement strand
TCAGGCTTCTTCGGGCTTGAAGAAGAGCGTCCAGCGGTAGAGGTTGCAGCCGACGAAGTTGCCGAGCACCTCGCTGACGTAGACGATGAGGACATCAGTCTGGAGGAGCAGGTCGGCTGGCGAGACGAGGAAATAGAAGGCGTCGGCGATGGAGTGGGCGAAGCCGCAGAGGATGAAGACGGGCACGCCCAGGAGCAGCGTCAGCATCTTGCCCTTGCGGGCGAACTCGACGGCGGTGGTCATGATGAATCCGCAGCCGATGGCCAGCAGGAAACACGCCCAGGGTCCTTTCGCCAGCCGCCCGGCAAGGATCTTCGAGGCAGGCTCTATGCAGTCGGGCTGGGCGTAGGCGATCATCCAGGCTGAGAGCAGACAGCCCACGATATTGCCCAGCAGCACCACGCAGAGCATCGTCCAGTCGCCCTGACGGCGGATGAAGCCCGCGGTGCCGGTATAGAGTTTCAGACCATAATAGACCACAGTAGTGAGGCCGAAGGCGAAGAGCACGGCGCCTGCAACGCCGCCCACACGCAGGTTGACCACGCATCCGATGGAGATGCAGATGCCGGCGAGGATGGCCAGCGGGAAGGTTTCACGGAGAAGTTTATGCATTGTTAGGGTTAGTTGTGACAGTTGTGACAGTTAATTCCTTGTGGTTAGACTTTGTGACTGGCCTATTTGGGGGCAAGCGCCTGCCAGAGGGCGTCGGCGGGTACGGGCGCCTCGACGACGAGGGGCTCCTTGGAGACGGGGTGGATGAACTCCACGCGGCGGGCCATCAGCGAGATCGAGCCGTCGGGGTTGGAGCGAGGAGCGCCGTATTTCAGGTCGCCCTTGATGGGACAGCCCATCGCCGCCAACTGACAGCGGATCTGATGGTGGCGCCCTGTCATCAGGTTGACCTCGAGCAGCGTGTAGTGGTCGGAGTGGCTGATGGCGCGATACTTCAGGATGGCCTTCTTGGCGTGGGGCTTCTCTTGCGCGTAGGCATAACTCTTGTTCTGCTTCTCGTTGCGCACGAGCCAGTGCTCCAGCGTAACAAAGCCCCCTAAGTTAGGGGGTTGGGGGTCTGAAGAACCATCAGCCTTATGCTTGTTCAGCCCGCTGTTGTCCCCTAACTTAGGGGACTTTCCCACTATCGCCCAATACGTCTTGTGCACCTCGCCCTCGGCAAACATCTTGTTCAGACGGGCAAGGGCCTTCGATGTGCGGGCGAAGACCACCAGGCCGGATACAGGACGGTCCAGGCGATGGGCTACGCCAAGGAAGACGGCACCAGGCTTCTGGTATTTCTCCTTGATATAGTCCTTCACAATATCAGAGAGGGGGCGATCGCCAGTCTTGTCGCCCTGTACGATCTCCCCGCTCTGTTTGTTGACGATGATGATATGGTTGTCCTCGTAAATGACCTCCATACTACATATTCATTCCGCCGTCGACCTGAATCACCTGGCCGCTGACATAACTCGACATGTCTGAGGCGAGGAACGTGGCCACGTTGGCGATGTCCTCCACCTGTCCGCCGCGACGCAGGGGAATCTTCTGGATCCACTCCTTGCGGATGTCGTCGGGCAGAGCCTGCGTCATGGCCGTGTCGATGAAGCCTGGGGCGATGGCGTTGGCACGGATGCCCTTCGGGCCCATCTCCTGGCCGATCGACTTGGCGAGGGCGATCAGACCGGCCTTCGAGGCAGCGTAGTTGGCCTGTCCGGCATTGCCGTGCACGCCTACCACAGAGGCCATGTTGATGATCGAACCGCCACGCTGGCGCATCATCACAGGCACGCAGGCATGGATGAAGTTGAAAGCCGACTTCAGGTTGACCGCGATCACGGCATCCCATTGCTGTTCTGTCATGCGGAGCATCAGCCCGTCTTTGGTGATGCCGGCATTGTTGACGAGGATGTCGATGGATCCGAACTCCTCTTTCACGGCCTTGACCACCTCTTCCGTCTGAGCGAAGTCGGCGGCGTTAGAAGCATAACTCTTGGCCTTCACGCCCAAGGCTGCAATCTCCTGCTCCGTCTCCTCATTGACTGCGAGGTCGGTGAATGCGATGTTGGCGCCCTCAGCGGCGAACTTTAGTGCGATAGCCTTTCCGATACCGCGTGCAGCGCCAGTGATCAGCGCTGTCTTTCCTTCTAATAATCCCATGTTGATTTACGATTAATTTATTGATGATTTACTGATGTTTTATACCTTTTCACTTTTTCACTTTTTCACCTTTTCACCTTTCCACCTTTACTTGTTAAGTTTTCCCAGGGCGCCGTAGACCACCTTGGCCACCTGCGGTTTGGTGTCTTCCTCTTTCATGCCGTGGGCGATGCGCCCGTAGATATAGGGCACTTCGAGGCCCTTGATACAATAGTGCGTGATGTCGGCCACGAGTTCGATGTTGTCAATGTCAAACTCGCCGTCCTCCTTGCCTTCGGTATAGACCTTGCGGAACAGTTCGATCTCGGCATCGTCGAAGCGCTTGCGAACCTTCTCCACCATCCAGATGTTACGGAAGAATTCGGCTCGCAGGTTACCGTTTCTGACCACCGTCTCGCGGATCATGCTCAGGTGGGTGTAGATGAGTTCGATGATTTTCTCCTGAGGGCGGATCTTGCGCGTTGCCACCTCGTCGAGTTTGTCGCTCAGGCGCTCCAATTCGCTCTCTATGACGGCATAGTAGATCTCATCCTTCGACTTGAAGTAGGTGTATAGCGTGCGTCTGCCCTTGCCCGAAAGCATGGCGATGTCGTTCATCGTGGTGTTCTCCAGACCGTTCTTGGCAAACAATTGTCTTGCCACGTCCACGAGTCTTTGTCTCGTCTTTGATATTGACATGTCTTGGTCCTCCTTTTGTTTGGTTTTAAAATTGCACACTATGCTATCTGTGTGCAAAAGTACATAAATCCTTTTAATTACACAAGAAATTTGGGAGAAAATATTGCAATTTGGGTAAATTCTTAAAAAAAACGCATAAATATTTGCGTAATTCAAAAAAAGTTAGTACCTTTGCACCCGCTTAGAAAAAAATGACATCGCGGAGTGGAGCAGTTGGTAGCTCGCCAGGCTCATAACCTGGAGGTCGCACGTTCGAATCCTGCCTCCGCAACTAAGGTAAGAAGCGCAAGCCCGAGGGTCTGCGCTTCTTTTCGTATGGTGCCGCTTAGAACTGCTCCAGGATTCGGATGCGCTCTTCCGTGCTCGGATGGGTGGCGAAGAGTCCGCTCACAAATTCCATCAGTCCGTGGGCCATCTGCTTGGGGTGGATGATGTACATCTGCGCAATGTCCTCGCGCTCAACGTCGCCCAGGCCGGGGTTGTTGGAAATCTTGCGGAGTGCCGAGGCCAGCGCCAGCGGATTGCCACAGAGTTCTGCACCTCCTGCATCGGCCATGTACTCCCGTTTGCGGGAGATGGCAAATCGCGTGAGCATCACGAAGAGATAGGCGATGCCGGCACAGATGGCTCCGATGATCATGATCGCCATCGTGGAGAGGCCGTTGTTCCGTTCGTTGCGATTGCTGCTGCCGAAGCCGCCGAACCACATGCGGTTGTAGATCATCCTGACCACCAGCGTCAGCACGGTGGAGATGATGCCCACGAAGATGATGCTCGTGATGAGCAGGCGGGTGTCGCGGTTGCGGATATGCGTCAGTTCGTGGCCGATCACGCCTGCCAGTTCCTCATCGTTCAGACGGTCCAGCAAGCCTGTCGTCACCGTGACGGTATACGAGTTCTTGTCGATACCGCTGGCAAAGGCATTCAGTTGCGGATCGTCGACGACGTTCACCTTCGGCATGTCCATCCCGCAGGCCATGCAGAGATTCTCCACGATGTTATACACCCTCGGATTCTCCCTGCGCATCAGCGGCTGGGCGCCGACGGCCTTCTGGATCATCTTCGTGTTGCTGAAGTAGGCGATGGCGAACCAGATGGCCACGCCGCCGATCACGAAGGGGACAACCTTGGAAAAGGTCCAGTTGACGGAGTCGGCATCCAACTGGTTGACGAAGTAGCCTGCCTGATCGTAGTAGCCCGTGCTGAAATAGTTGACGATAGCGAGGAACACCCAGATCATTCCCAGCAGGATGACCGGGAAGGCGATGAGCAACAGCGTGCTCTTCATGTTGTTGCTCTTGATCTGGCTCTGTATGCCTACGTATTTCATCCGCCCTTAGAATTTGATTTCGGGGGCCTTCTCGACGGCGGCACGCTCTTCCTTGGGGATTTCGAACATCGGCTCCTTCTGGAATCCGAACATGCCTGCGAAGATGTTCGACGGGAAGGTCTGCACGGCATTGTTCAGTTCGCGGGTGGCGGTATTGAAGTAGCGGCGGGTAGCGGCGATCTTGTTCTCGATGTCGGAGATTTCTTCCTGCAACTGGAGGAAGTTCTGGTTGGCCTTCAACTCAGGATAGGCCTCGACGGAGACCTTCAGTCCGGCGAGGGCGCTCGACAGGGCGTTCTCGGCCTGGATCTTGTCGTTGATGCCTGTGGCGCTCATCGCGGCGGCACGGGCCTGCGTCACGCGCTCCAGCAGTTCCTTCTCATGCTGGGCATAGCCCTTCACGGTGGCCACGAGTTGGGGAATCAGGTCGTGGCGCTGCTTCAACTGCACGTCGATGTTGGCGAAGGCGTTCTCACGATTGTTGCGTAACTTCACGAGGTTGTTGTAGATGCTGATGCACCAGACGACGAGGAGCACTACTACTACGAGGATGATGATAAGTGTCATAGTCTAAAATGTTTAATGTTTGATGAATCTGACGGCAAAGGTACAATCAAAAGTTGTAAAGTCGTATATATTTTAAGAAATATTACAAAATAAAATCTGGTCGCCAGGTCTATGCCCTGACAACCAGACTTGTATAGTTCTGAAAATAGAATGCTTACTTCATCATCGCCATAACCTTCTTGTAGTACCTGTTGGTGGCACGAATGCTGTACTTGACACCACCATTCCAGGAACGGATAGCCTTTTCGATGCTATTCTCCGGGTTATAATGTGATTGAATTAACAGGAACATCTCCTTCGACTTGGCTACGCTGTAGCGGTCGGCCATCGTGTAGCGCTTCTTACTCTTCTGCTTCTTGAGAATCTCATTGCAATCCTTCACCAGAATCGGAGTAATCTGCATGGCGCCTACTGAGTTTCCACTCACGGCTTTGGGATTTCCTTCGCTTTCTACTTGAATAATCGCATCCATTACTGGATTCCAGTTGACACCTGACGCTTTTGTGCTCTTGCTGGTGTTGCCTCCTGCTGTTGCGGCTGTTGCAATCATAGCCAGAGCCATCAGGCTCACACTTACTTTCTTAATAACTTGAATCATATTCTCTATACTTTAGACGGTTCTCATCACGAGTACCGTGTTATCCTTTAGATTTCTCTTAAAAAAGCGACGTCACGTCGATTTCGGGTGCAAAGTTACGGAGAATCAATAAGTTAGCCAAATATTTTTGGGATTTTTAAGAAAATTGTGTGCGCACACTGATTTAAATCAATTACTCTAAGTCGACGACGGTGATGCCTGCGCCGCCGAACTGCACATGCTCGTCGCGGTAGTGGACGACGTTGGGGATGGTGGCCAGATACTGGCGTATCAACTGTCGCAGGACGCCTGTACCCGTGCCGTGCAGGATCCTCACTCTGGGCATGCCTACGAGGATGGCATCGTCGATGAAGTAGGTGACGGCGTTGATGGCCTCGTCGCCCCGCATGCCTCTCACGTCAAGGTCTTGGCGGAAGTTGATCTTGCGATTGTCTATCACGTCGCGCGTATCTTTCGATACCATACCGTACGAGCCTGCGATGTTGCTGTTGCGCTCTTCGGCCTTCGAGAGTTGGGGCTTCGGCTTCTCGGCATGCTCCAGACGGTCGGCTCGCATCTTTGTGCGCATGCCGCCGAAAATGACTACCGCCTGACTGCCGCTGATGCTCTCGATCTCGCCTACGGAGGTAAGGCCCTTGATGCGCACGGTGTCGCCGGGTTTCAGTGGTGAGAGGTGAGAGGTGAGAGGCGAGAGATTACCATCAGCGTTAAGTGTATTCTCATTCCTCTTTCCACTTTCTTGCGTCCCTTCGGTAGCAAGCGTCCTTCGGCCGAGCGCATCTTTCCTCGCAAGTTTCTCTGCCTTCCGCTTCTCGCGGCGCTCCTTGCGCTCCTGTATCTGGCGGATCTTGCGGGCGATGGCCTCGTCGTTGTCGCGCGTGTCGATGGTGTCGAGTTCCTCCTTGAAGGTGTTCAGTTCTTCGCGCGCCTGGCGAGTGCGCTCCTTCTCGGCCTGTGCCTCGCGGATCTCGCGGATGGCGTTCTCGATCTTCTTGTTGCTCTCGCGCAGCAGTTCCTCAGCCTGCTCCTTCGCCTTGCGCAGTATCTCCTTGCGCTGGCGCTCTATCTCGTTCAGTTCGTCCTCATAGCGGTTGATCTTGCTCTCCAGCGATTTCTCGTGCTGGTGGATGGTCTGCCGTTTACCCTCCCAGTAGCGCTTGTCGCGCACGATGTCCTGCAGATACTTGTCGCTCTGGATGTAGTCTGAGCCCACGATGTCGCTCGCGTCTTGGATCACCTCCTCGGGGATGCCGGTCTTGCGGGCAATCTCGATGGCGAACGAACTGCCGGGCTGACCGATGGCCAGTTGGAACAGTGCCTGCATCTCATGGCGGTCGTAGAGCATCGCGCCGTTGACCACGCCCGGATGCCCCTCGGCAAACTGCTTCAGGTTCTGGTAGTGGGTGGTGATGACGCCGAACGACTGTCGCTGCCAGAACTGCTTCAGCATGGCTTCGGCGATGGCGCCGCCGATGGTGGGCTCCGTGCCGCTGCCGAACTCGTCTATTAATAATAATGTACGCGCGTTAGCCTGACGCATCATCTGCTTCATGTTCATCAGATGGCTCGAGTAGGTCGAGAGGTCGTTCTCGATGCTCTGTTCGTCGCCGATGTCGATCATGATGTGCTCGAAGATGCCCGTCGTCGAACGGTCGCCAACGGGGATACTGAGGCCGCATTGCAGCATGTACTGCAGCAGTCCGACGGTCTTCAGGCATACCGACTTTCCGCCGGCGTTGGGTCCGCTGATGATCAGCAGCCGGCCGATATTCTTCGGAGGTGCGGGGGTGCGGGGGTGCGTGGGTGCGAGATTACCTTCTGCGGTTGGAGTATTCTCGTGCCCCCGTGCCCCCGTGCCTTCGTACTCCCGATCAGGGCCTCCCTGGAGCCTGATGTCCAGCGGTACCACCTTTTTCCCCTGCTTCTCCAGCGACAGTTGCAGCAACGGGTGGATGGCTCTGATCCAGTCGATGTGCGGCTCGTCTTCCACCGTCGGCTCGTAGGCCTTGGTCAGTTCGGCCCATTGTGCTTTCGCCTGAATCAGGTCGATGGCGGCCAGGAGTTGGTAGGAGTCGAGTATCTCTTTCGCGTGGGGCCTCACCTCGTCGGTGAACATGGTCAGGATGCGGATGATCTCGCGGCGCTCGGCGGCCTCCAGTTCGCGCACCTTGTTGTTGGCCTCTACCACTTCGGTAGGCTCGATGAACACGGTCTTGCCGGTAGCCGACTCGTCGTGAACGATACCGTTGATGCGTCGCTTCACCTGGGGCGCCACGGGTATCACCAGCCTGCCGTCGCGCATGGCGGGGGCGGCGTCCTTGTCCACGAGACCGTCCTTCTGTGCGGCGTGCAGTATAGTATATAATGTACGTGAGATGCTGCCCTGGGTCTTCTCCAGGTCGTGGCGGATGCCGGCCAGGGTCATCGAGGCAGAGTCCTTGATCTTGCCGAATTTGTCGAGGATCGAGTCGATGCGGCGGATGATGGCGGGGAAGGTCACCACGCCCTCCGTCAGGCGATAGAGTTCAGGGTAGGGGTGTTCGGGGGTATCCTCGTACCCCCCCTCCGTACCTTCGTGCCCCCGGCTAAGATAACTGACAATATCTGCTATCGTTTGCATCGAGCGCCTCAGGTCCCACACCTCGTCTTCCTCCAGGTGCGTACCCTCCAAGCGGATACGGGCGACGGCCTCGCGCACGTCAAAGAAATACTGCATCGGGAAGTCGCCTTTCTCTTCCTTCAGGCGGCGGAATTCACTCACCTGAAGGAGCCATTCGTTGATCTGCCGGGCATCTGTGGAGAAGGCCATTTCGTCTACCTTCTCCTTGCCCAGCGTACTGAGGCAGCGCTCTTTCAGCAGCCTCCGTATCTCGTCGAATCCTAGTTTGCGTTCGAAGTTATTCGGATAAATCACGGGTGCAAAGTTACGAATAAACGGGCGATTTTCCAAATAAATTATAAAAAGTTGCCATAAAATTTGCTTATTTCACAAATTCTCTGTACCTTTGCACCCGCTTTCAAGACAGCGAAGCACTGGAGAGATGGTAGAGTGGTCGATTACAGTAGTCTTGAAAACTACCGTACCGAGAGGTACCGGGGGTTCGAATCCCTCTCTCTCCGCAAAATAGCACAAATGGGAACCTTACGGGTTCCCATTTTTCATACCTGATTACCAGCACCTTATTAGTTTAACCCGTTGAAAGCGAGGCTAATAAGGGGATGGACGTCCTTAAAATTTGATACGTGAACATGGTGCATCATAAAACATCATAGTAGCGAAAAGAATTACAAAAGGAATTACACCCCGAGAGATAAATTTGAAAGTGTAATTTTTTTAAGGTATTTTTAGTTATGAATAGTACACCATTAGTAGCATTGGTCTTCAATCGCCGACACACGGCGACGACCACAAAGGAGGCAGCTGTAGAGCTGCGAGTATCTTACCAAAAAGAGCAGAAGTACATGTCAACAGGCGTGAGACTTCTCCCAAAGCATTGGCGACGCGGAATGGTAATTAATCGTGTTGACGCCATTCAACTGAACCAGACTTTGGAGAAGCTTGTCGTAGATGTTCGTAAAGTCATTCTTCAGATGATGGACGATGGTAACATCGACATCTTCAGCATTCCCGACAAACTGAAACGATTGAGGTCTGGAAATCTTACTTTCCTCGACTTCTGTGATACGCGCATGAAGATCCGTCAGTATGGCAAAGCTGTTGACAGTCAGGAACGCTATACCAGATTCATGAAGTTTTTCAGGTCTTGGGGAAAGATTGTGGAGTTCGAGGACATCACGGACTTGAACATCATTGCCCTTGATGAGTATTTGGCTGCGAGAGGCTTAAAGCCCTATTCGAAGTGGAACAATTACCATCGTTTCCTCAACTCTTTCATTCTTGATGCTATCGATGAGGGCTACGTGAAGCGTAATCCTTACAAGTGGGTGCGCATTGAGAAGGAGAAATCAAAAGGCGGTATTGGCAAGTATCTCTCACCTCAGGAGTTCGCCAAGGTGAGAGACATGGAACTACCAACAGAAAGTCTTCAACGAGTAAGAGACTTGTTCGTGTTCCAGACCTACACATGCCTCTCCTATGTTGATCTGAGTACATTCGATGCTGAAAAGATTGAGAAAGTTAAGGGTATGAAAGTATATATAGGTACGCGCGCAAAGACGAGCCAGACCTTTACCATCCCACTTTTGAAACCAGCCCTTGCCATTTTGAAGAAATACAACAACCACCTTCCTATTATAAGTAATGTGAAATATAACGAGTACTTGAAGGTGGTGGCTCAGAATGCGAGTATTGACAAACCCGTGAGCTCGCACTGGGCCCGTCATACCGGAGCCACTTTGCTTCTTAATAGTGGTGATGTCCCTATGAATATTGTGCAGCACATCCTTGGACATGCATCTCAACGTATGACGGAACAGGTATATGCCAAACGCCTCGACGAGTCCATTGTAGATGCTATGGCTAAGATAGATGGCAAAATTTAACTCTCGTTTCATCTCTGAATTAAGGTTTATAGTTACCATTCCTTTTTAATCCAAGAACGTCTCCATCTGGCGTTCTTGGATTATTTTTTGCTTATTTCTGGTCTTATATTTTTCGTGAAACGTTAATTCACGAATAGAAATTTTCAGAAGTAGCCTATGTCTGAGATATTCACTTATTTTGCAGCAAAATTAAAAATAGAAGATAAGAAGATATGGACTATTTTAAACTAGATCAGACCTCTATCGATGCTATAGCCTACAAGGCTGCAAAGATAGTTGTGAGTGAGTTAAAAAAGTGTGAGGAGCCTCAATTAGAGATGGTGCCTGTAAGTGTTGCTGCGAGAATACTCGGAATATCCGAAGATCATATGCGGCGTATTAAGGACAAGTTCCCTCATATCAAGAATGGCAACAACAAGCAAGGACGTTTGCTGTTCGTTAGAGATGCGTTATTGAAGGAATATGCTAAATAGAAGACGCATAAACATTATTTATGGGAATAATTATTTTAAACAATGAAAAGATATTATAATTTTGTTCTGACCGAGAGTCAGATTGATTTTCTTGCCGAGAGCAAGAATGGTGTTAATATTATGAAGGTGCTGACTGTGTTGTTAAAGCACACATGTACTGATAGTGGTTACGATTATGCCAGACCAGGATGGAATTCTTATTTGCATTCAGGTCAGACATTAATATCCGATGCAGACCTTGCTGAATTCTGTAATTGTGATGTTGAAACCGTCTCTGACATTATCAGAATGTTGAATAATTCGGGGCTAATTTCAACAATGTCTAACAGCTCTGTCAGTATTCATACATTGCTGTTTCTTGATGAAATTCATGACAAGGGGAAGACTGTTTTCAATTCCAGATGTCAAGATCAAAGACTGCGTGAAGAAGAGAGTATTTATCAGACCCAGATGGCATTGAAATATGCGGAAGTCAAAGTTGATAACATATCGCAGAATAATGCAAGCCACGGTATGGAAAAGGCCTTCGAATACCTGAGACAAATTAAAGAACTTGATAACTACCTCAGAAAAGACAACTTGAACGAAATGGGAGACAAATAGACTTAATGGCAGTCCCTTGCGGGCAAAGCGATTTAGCTTTGAGCGTAAACACTACACCGAGCATCTCAGCCTAAGTGTAGATTGTCCGACGGCTTTTCAAACCGTTGTTGCAAGAGGTACCAATGTCGGACGAAAACGGCAATAGCCGCTTTGTCCATCCAATGGATTCTCGAATGCTCGCAAGCTCGCATTGGACTGCCCCACAGCACAAAAACGAAACTTGTTTTACGATATGAGAAAGCGTATAATTCAGAGGAAGCCCCCGAGGCTTCATCATATTGACTACCGTGTCAATGACATCGAAGATGCCCAGATAGCTGAGAAGGCCGCTATGTGTGGACTTACTAAAGGCGACTACAGCCGCAGGTGTGCGCTCTGCCATGAGCCGAAGCTACATCTGACGGACAGTGAGATTGAAGCGTATAACCAACTGGCAGATGCTCGTGGCGATATGGTGCATGTCCGTAATGCCCTAAAAGGCAAAACGCAGGAACAAATCAGATGCTACTTTGATGACGATGACTTCATGCGTCAGTGGGTAAGAGCTATCACCAGAGTCATTGCCCAGTGGGATGAAATCCTTAATAAAATGAGAGATTAGTATGAACTTGAACTATAGAATATATGGTAGCATTAGCTGACGTAATCACACACGGTTGTAATGCGGTACGCTACTCCGTGGATAAGGAGAAGAGTGAGGTGGTGATGCTTGCCAGAGAACATCACTCCCTCTTCAATGTGGGATAGAATGCTCATCCTTCAACAGAAGTATCGCGAGAAAATCAATCGCTATAACCATCTTTACAGGACGGCCATTCGCATCGAAGTTTCGCCCGCCAAGGAAGAGATGGAGAACTGGACGATGGCCGATTGGCAGAAACTGGCCGATGATTTCATTCGAGAGTTTGATGCACAGGTGTACTTGAAGAACGATGGCCGTAAGGAGAATGGACATACCAATCTTGCGAATAGCCAGTATGTCGTGTCACTCCACCGAGACAGCAAGGGACAGATTCTTCATCTTCACATCAACGCCAACCGTATCGACATGGAGGGTAATACGAACAACTCTTATATGATACGCAAACGCGCAATGGCTGCTGCGAACATAATCAACGAGCAGCGTGGTTGGATTCAGTCGATGAAAAATCAACGAGCAGCGTGGTTGGATTCAGTCGATGAAAAAGCGCGACTGGAACATAAACGAAGTGACCAATGCCTGTATTGATGCCCTAAAGATGATGGACTCGTTCGACTGGAACACTTACGAGGCTAAGTTAAAGGCAAAGGGCTATGGCGTGAATGTAAAACGCAGTAATGACGGCAAAGTTGTCGGCTATGTAGTGAAGAAGGGTAACTCCTTCTACAAATCCACACTGTTAGGCCACAGCCGAAGCCTCACTCCATCTCGCATCAAGAACACATGGGTCAAACTGCATCAGGACAAGAGTGTACACACCCAGACGATTGCTTCGAAAAGTATGCGGACTGTCTCCCGTCCTGTTGCTCCTGTGAAAGTAAATACACAACAACTGAAACTGCAGTTGCTGACAAGAGATGAGCCGCTCCCTATAATAAAACCTGAGCAGAATACTCCTGAGATGGTTCATCACGATATCGAATGGAATGGTAGAATCCATCCCGTTGACATCCCTATTGAAGCAGACAAAGCATTGTTGGATGAACTTGGGACGATGGAAGTGGATCTGTGTGCTACGATAGTGGATGCTCAGAAAACAGCCTTCCTGCTGTTTGCCAACTATCTCGATGCCGCAACAGAGATTGCAGAGTCGTGTG
>ONPM01000004.1 GCA_900319715.1 uncultured Prevotella sp. | reverse complement strand
GCAGAAAAGATTCAGGGTAAATTCTAAGGAAAAACCGAATATTTTTCGTACCTTTGCACGTAGATAGTGATAAAAACCGTAATTAATAACAAAAAAGACATTTATGACAATGAAGAGATCTGGCTTTTTGAGAGTGGTTATGGCTGTAGTCTTGCTGCTCGCGGTAAACATCAATGCGATGGCCGACGACCTCCGTCTGGGTGGTAGCATCGTTGGTAAGATCGAGTCGAACGGTGATGTGCGTATCAACGGCTCCATCGTAGGACGTTTTGAGTCGAATGGCGATATCCGTGTAGGCGGTTCTATCCAAGGCCGTATCGAGTTGAACGGTGACATCCGTAAGAACGGTTCTATCATCGGTAGGGTGGAGTCGAACAACGATATCCGCATCAATGGCTCTATCGTGGGGCGCATTGAGTCGAACGGCGACATCCGCAAGAATGGCTCCATCATCGGCCGTGCCGAGAGGATGACGGATGTACGAAGAGTGGCTGTGATGTATTTCTTCCCTTTCTTCAACCTGAAATAGTCGATTTCACGCTTCGATCATAAAAGATGAGACTGAAAGTAAACCGTAAATACATCGACGTGTTTGAAGGAGCTGAGGTGCGCCATGCGCTCCTCAGCTATTTCGCATGGAAAGGGCTCGACACCCAACTCGTGAACACCCTGACGGTATATGACCGCACGGGGCATGAGATAGACCTCGACGCACCAGCATCGCAGCATGAGGTGATAAAATTCAAACTCCCTAAACAGGAAATCCCAAAAACAAATAAATCATGAAGAAATCATTGCTAACATGGGGGCTGATGCTCGCCATGACTATGACGGCCTTGGCAGAGAGGAAGGAGTTGCACATCCTCTCAGGCAACGATATGCATGCTGCTATCGAGTGCTTCCCACGTCTTGGCTTTATCGCCGACTCTTTGCGTGCACTCTATCCCGACCTGCTGATTCTCTCTGCAGGCGATAACCGTTCGGGCGACCCCCTGAACGATATGTACGAGATTCCTGCCTACCCGATGGTGGTGCTGATGAACCAGGTGGGCTTCGACGCCACGGTACTGGGCAACCACGAGTTTGACTCGGCACAGGATGGGCTTGCCCGACTGATAGACCTCTCGGCCTTCCCCACGCTTGGTGCCAATGTGCATCCTGAACCGAAATGGAACATGCATCTGAAACCTTACACGAAGTTCTTTAGGAATGGTCTGAACATCGGTGTGATCGGTGTGGTACAGTTAGGCTCGATGGGTGTTCCTGAGAGTCATCCTGCTCGTATGACGGAGATCAGCTTTACCGACCCTCTGGAGACCATCAAGCAGTATGTGTTTCTGCGTAAGGAGTGCGACGTAGTGATCCTGCTCTCTCATCTGGGCTACGATACCGATGTGGCATTCTCAAAGGAACTGCCCTGGGTGGACATGATTATCGGTGGGCATTCTCATACCCAACTGAACGGGGGCGAGATGCACAACAATGTCTTCATTACCCAGAACGTGAACCGACTGAAGCAGATAACCCATAGCACCATCGTCGTGGAAGATGGGAAGGTGGTTAGTCGTACGGCTGAGAATATTGCCGTGCGTGGCGAGAAGAACGAGAATAAGGTGGTTGCCGAACTGGTGCGCTATTTCTCTGAGAATCCGGCTTTCCTTCGTGTGCTGGCTACGGCTGAGACTCCCTTCGAAGCCAAGGAGGAACTCGGGTGCCTGATGGTGGATGCCTATGTGGCTGAGACGGGGGCTGATCTGAGTTATCAGAACGCCGGGGGCGTGCGCTACGAGACTCACGAGGCAGGTGGTTTCACCGTTGCCGACGTGCTGCGCCTGGATCCCTTCCAGAACGATGCGGTGGAGTTGCATGTCACAGGTAAGGAACTCACTGAGATGCTGATATCCTGCTTCGATAATGACAACCAGCGCTTCCCCTATGTGGGAGGTATGACGGCTGAATATACCGTTGATGCTGCTACACAGAAGATCAAGAAACTCGTGCTCTACGGAAAGGACGGTAAGAAACTGAACCTGAAGAAGACCTATAAGGTGATCTCGAACAGTTATTCGGTAGCTGTTAGCCCTACGAATCGTCAGGATCAGGGTGAGAGCCTTGGGGTGGTTACGGCCAAACTAATCATGGACTATCTGGAGCATCAGGGACAGGTGAACTATCAGGGACGAAGATGCCTGAAGGAAAATTTAAAATAAGAAAACTCTATATCTCTGTGTCTTTGTGTTGTAATAAGAATAATTGAAGATGAGAAAGTGTTTTATGGCAATCGCATCTTTTGCAGCAGCAGTCTGTGTGATTCTTGGAGCATTGGGGCTAATGGTGTGAAGGATGCAGCCCTGACACTGATTCACGACAACGATAAGGATGTGCGCTCTTCTAATCCCCAGTCTCGCCAGGCTGGGGATTTTGGTTGCTATGCGTCGGCGAAGACCTTGCCGTCGTCGAGGGTAATCTGCAGTTTTGTGTACTCGCTGTGGAACTCGTTCTGCAGACGATCGAGATAGCGGGCACTCTCCCACTTGCACATGGGGAGGTCGTGAAGCAGGTAGTTGCCACAGGCCTCAGGACGTGTAGCAGGCACCTCGTTTTGCGTGAGGATCCACTTCAGACACTCGATGGTCAGGCGCCGCATATCCTCTACGGTGTAAGAACCCGTCATGATGATATACATGCCCGTGAGGCATCCCATAGGACCAACGTAGACCACATCCTCCTTTGCCTCTGAGTTGCGGAACCAGGTGGCCATCAGGTGCTCCATGCTATGCATGGCAGCAGGGGCTACGGCAGGCTCTTTGTTAGGCTCGGTGATGCGCAGATCGAAAGTGGTGAAACCTTTATCCTCGCGCGAAACATAGATACCCGGCTTCAACTGGGTATGATCGATGGTGAAACTTTGTATGACTTCCATTTCCTTATCTATAAAATGTCAACTGTCAACAATAAACTATCAACTATCAACTATAAACAATAAACTATCAACTTTCCCCCGCCATTACAGGCTCTCGATGAATGTCTTAGTGACGTGGAAAGAGTTCTCAGCGATGGTGTCCCAGAAATTATGATACTGCGAGGCATCTGTGTCGCGCAGGGGAATGTCGCTGATTACTCGGAACGAGATAAACGGCACCTGATAGATATGGCACACCTGCGCAATGGCGCAACTCTCCATATCGACTGCTTTTGCCTCTGGGAAGAGTTTTACAATCTCGCCCATCTTCTCCTTGGAATCAACAAACCAGTCGCCAGTGACGATGAGCCCTGGCTTCGCGCCTGTCAGTTTCGCTTTCTCCAGCAGATAAGGATCAGCCTTGTAACGGGCAGGCAGACCTTGCACTTGTCCATAGACGGTGGAGTCGTCGATGGCCTTGCCGCAATACACATCGTGGTAGGTCAGTTCTGAACTCACCACCACATCTTGCAGATTGATATCATCGCCATTGCCGCCGGCACAACCGGAGGAGATGATGCAGTCGGGCTTGTACTGACGGATCATCTCTACCGCCTGTATGGCGGCGTTGACGGTGGCGATGCCGCTCTTCTGCAGAATCACCTTGTCTTCTGGAAATAATGGACGGAGTTGCCTGAGTTCCTTGTCCATTGCTACAATCATTCCGATTTTCATATTTACCTTTTTATTATTTCACTTTTTCACCTTTCTTTGTCTGACGGCCTCGTACATCAAGATGGCAGCGCTGACGCTGACATTGAGTGAATCGAGGCGCCCTAGCATGGGGATGCGGATGTGAGCATCAGCAGCCTCGCGCCACTGTTGGGTAAGCCCTGTGGATTCCGTTCCCATCACGATGGCTGTCGCCTGTCGCATGTCGTAGTCGTAATACTCATACGAGTCCTGCAATTGCGCTGTCAGGATACGGATGTGGCGCTCCTTCAGGAAACGGATGCACTCCTCAGAGGTGCAGACGGCCACAGGCACACTGAACACACCGCCGATGCTGGCCCTGATAAGGTTGGGATTATAGAGGTCTGTCAGCGGGTCGCACACCATGACGGCATCCACCCCAGCAGCCTCTGCCGTGCGCAGGATGGCACCCAGGTTACCAGGCTTCTCCACACGCTCGAGGACGATGATGAGAGGCGAGTGAAGAGAGAATCTTTCGTGGAGCGTGGAGTGTGGAGCGAGGAGTGAGAATAGGCGATGGTCTTTCACTTTGACGACGGCCATAAGGCCTTCTGTGCTTCCTCGATACGCCATCTTCTCATACACCAGACGGCTCACGATGGTCGCAGGGTAATCAACTGTCAACTGTAAACCGTCAACTGTAAACTGTAAACCGTCAACTATTAACAATTCCACCACCTCATACCCACACTCTATGCAATGCTCAATCTCACGCCGACCCTCCACCACGAAGAGACCTTCCTTACGGCGGAGTGACGATTTCTGCTGTAAGGCCACGACATGCTTGATGCGGGCGTTCTGCGGGCTAGTGATGATATTTTCTTCCATAATCGCTGCAAAGGTACGAAATAATCATGAATTATACTTCATTATTCGTGATTTTTAAACTTTAAGATGATATAGAGGGGTGTAACATACCCTTCCATCAAATTTCATCAGTAGACTGTAGGGAGAAATGCAATTTCTGAAGATTTCTGCATAATATCTGCAAATATGTTTTGATATACGCATAATAATGTGTAATTTTGTCCTTGAAAACAAAAAACATGTTGTGAACATTCTATGACGTTATTAATATGACTACAATGATGAGGACAAATAACTATGGTTATTTCATAAAAGCGTGCTTCCTTTCGTTGGCACTGTCTGTGAGCGGTGCGATACATGCTGCCGACGACGATGAGATCATCGAGTTTCAGGGCGACCGCTATGTGATTCATGTAGACAGGATGAATCCAGACGGTGAGATGACCTTGATGGACGTGCTGAACACCTGTCCCGAATTTCTGTCCATCAACGGCAAGAAGATTGACCAGGATTATAAACTGCGTACCGACAACATCGATCTCGTCATGGATGCCGAATCGTTCTTAACCCATGTGAAGGCTTGCGAGATAGACCATATCCAGATTTGCAGCAACACCTCTGTGGCAAAAGCGGTGAACGGAACGAAAGGGGTGATAGACATCTACTACCGCGACGATGTCAAGACCGACGGCAAGGTGGCCCTGTCGGGTAGCACCTACGGCAACGGCATGCTCTATGCCGATGTGGCCAACAGGAGCGAAAAGTTCACGGTGCAGGCCTATGCCCTGGCACGCACTTCATACGGCAAGGTTTATCCCACCGATGTGTATCGCATGACCGACCGCGGACTGGTAGAAAACGTGCATCTCAGTTTGGATTGGAAGATCAGCAGGAACGACAGACTCTTCATCAAAGCATACCAGAAGTTTGACAACGGCAAACAGAAGACTTACGCCCCTGACCTGGTCGATGCTCTCCCTTCCTACAATCGCTATGTGGGCCTCGTACTGTCATACTCCCACACCTTCAGCAACGATGCCATCTTCTTTGCCGAGGCAGGTGCCGACTACACTAGATCCTCCGATGTCGGCAACACAATGGGCGACAGTTATCCCTATGGCTTTGTTGAATTTAACACCCCCGTCTTCACGCCCGACCTCTGGCTGATGATTGGCGCAGAGATGGACTACGAGAACACCCTGTACGTCGGCGAGAACCGCGAACAGTACCTGAAGACCGACTTCTACGCTCAACTCGACTATACCCACGGTCCCTGGGTGCTGACACTCGGCGACCGCTTCCGCATAATGAACTACTGGAACCGCCAGTACAACCTCGATGACCGTAGTTTGTGGACGCATGAGCGCAACAACCACTCCTATCTGGCCAGCGTGGGCTACAAAGCAGGCCGCCACTTCTTCCAGGCGCTGTGCGCCCGCCGCTTCTTCATGCCCGAGATGAGCGATTTCTTGGTTGATCCGATAGCGCCGACGACAGACCGGAGATACGATGCCGGCAGATATAGTACCAACCTGGCGCACCAGGGCGTGTTGCGCTATTCGTACCAGCAGAAGAATGTCTCCCTGCACTCCAGCGTCGAGGGCAACTGGTATAGCCATCTGCCGGGCCCGAACTCCATGCTGCTGGGCTTCAGAAATGCCATCTGGTGGAAGACCGGCCCCTGGGAACTGACGCTGGGTGCCAACTACTATCACCAGCACGTAAGCGAAGACGCAGATGCTGCTTCAGAACATGACAACTTCGTAACGCTCAAGGTAGCCCCAACCCTGAATCTTCCCCAAGGATTCCGCCTGTCATCGACGCTTCTCTACAGTAGCCGCCGCTCCATAGACAGCAGGCATGCCCATCTCTTCGCCACCGTCAAGGCCAACAAGCAGTTGGGCAAGAAATGTAACGCCTTTGCCGAATTCCACGATATGGCCGGCTACGTCACGGGACCCTGGCTGCAACTGACCGACCTCTATCAGAACCGCGCTCTGAGCGTGGGGGCCACCATCTATCCATTCCGTTGAACATTGAAGATTGAACATTGAAGATTGAAAAAGATGAAAATAGGATCGAAAATAGAATCGAAATTTGAATCTGTAAAACCGGGACAGCCCAAACGGCTGACATACCTGTCGCTGATAGTCGTCGTTCTGTTCCTGGTATGGCTGGGCTATGCCGTAGGCATCAACCACATGCCCGTGAAGAATACCGTCTGGGCCCTGATACCGCCCGTCATGGCCATCTCTTTGGCACTGATCACCAAGGAGGTGTACAGTTCGCTGTTCCTCGGCATACTGACGGGCGCCCTGCTCAACGCAGGCTTCAGTCCTGTGGCTACCCTCGAACAGACCTTCCCGAAAGGCATCATGACCGTGCTGGCCGACAAGTGGAACGTAGGCATACTCGTCTTTTTGGTCATCCTTGGCACGATGGTGCAATTGATGAACCGTGCGGGCGGTTCGGCGGCCTTCGGCACATGGGCCTCCAACCGGATCAAGAGCCGGGCCGGGGCACAATTGTCGACCATGCTGCTGGGCTGTCTGATTTTCATCGACGACTACTTCAACTGCCTGACCGTAGGCTCCGTCATGAGGCCCGTCACCGACAAGCACAGGATCAGCCGCGCCAAACTGGCCTACCTGATTGATTCCACGGCAGCACCCATCTGCATCATCGCCCCCATCTCGTCGTGGGCAGCGGCGGTGTCGGGGTTCGTCAAGGGGAGCAATGGCATCAGCATCTTCATCCAGTCCATTCCCTTCAACTTCTATGCCCTGCTCACCTTGCTGATGATGGTCCTCATCATCTTCATGAAGTTGGACTATGGCCCGATGTTGCTGCACGAGAACAACGCCCGCCAGGGCGACCTCTTCACCACCGGCAAGGGCAGTCAGGCCAGTGCGGAGGGTAAGAAAGAAGAGAAGGTAGGCCATGTGTCAGACCTGATCATCCCCGTCGTGTTTCTCATTATCGGTTGTGTCATCGGCATGATTTACACCGGCGGTTTCTTCCAAGGCAAGAGTTTCATCGACGCCTTTGCAGCCAGCAACGCCTCTGTGGGTCTGGTGCTGGGCTCTTCCATAGCACTCATCATCACCATTGTCTACTATCTGGCTCGTCAGTCGCTGACGTTCAGCGAATGCATGGACTGTCTGCCTGACGGTTTCAAGCAGATGGTGCCCGCCATGCTCATCCTGACCTTTGCATGGACGCTGAAGAGCATGACCGACTGTCTGGGAGCTGCTACCTATGTCGCCGGCCTGATGGAGCACTCCGCCGGTAGCCTCATGGGCTTCCTGCCCGCCATCATCTTTCTCGTGGCCATTGGCCTGGCCTTTGCCTCAGGCACGTCGTGGGGCACGTTCGGCATACTCATCCCCATCGTGGTGTCGTGCTTCCAGGATGTCGACCCGCAACTGATGATCATCTCCATCTCTGCCTGCATGGCCGGTGCGGTGTGTGGCGACCACTGCTCGCCCATTTCCGACACAACCATCATGTCGTCGGCAGGAGCACAATGTGAACACCTGAACCATGTCACTACCCAAATGCCATACGCCCTGACGGCGGCCTTCGTGTCGTTCTTCACGTTCCTTGTGGCTGGCTTCACGAAGAGTGCGCTGATATCTCTCGCGTTCGGCATCGTGGCGCTGTTTCTGCAACTGATGTTCTTCCGCCACAGGCATCTCATCCGCCATAATCAGGGAAATTGAATAAAAAGTCCTCTGACGACGCAGATTCTGCAGATGATTGATGTTTTTTTTCAAGTAATCTGCATAATCTGCGTTTTATTTTGTAATTTTGCACGCAGAATAAATAGACTGTAAGTTATGACATTATTAAAGAAATGCCTGCCCGACGTGTTGGCAGTGCTGTTTTTTGCCGTTCTGGCCTTTGCCTATTTCTTCCCGGCTGATATCGAGGGGCGCATCCTCTATCGGCATGATGCCTCTGCTGGCCGTGGGGCAGGGCAGGAGGGTATTGAGTATCGTGAGAAGACGGGTGAGCGTACCCGTTGGACGAACGCCCTCTTCAGTGGTATGCCGACGTATCAGATGTCACCGTCGTATGGCTCTACGGAAGTTCTGTCGAAGGCTGCCGATGCCTATCACCTCTGGCTGCCGGAGAATGTGTGGTACGTGTTTGCCTATCTCCTGGGCTTCTATATCCTGCTGCGTGCCTTCGACTTCCGTCAGCACCTGGCCGCCTTGGGATCGATCCTCTGGGCCTTCTCCACCTATTTCCTCATCATCATCGCTGCAGGACACATTTGGAAGGTGTGGGCGCTGGCCTATCTGCCACCGTTGATCGCAGGTCTGGTCCTGGCCTATAGAGGGAAGTATCTCTGGGGATTGCTGGTGACGGCAGTCTTTACGGCTTTTGAGATCAATGCGAACCACGTGCAGATGACCTATTACTATCTGTTCGTCATCTTCTTCCTCGTCATTGCCTGGCTGGTGGATGCCGTCAGGAAACATGAATTGGAACGCTTCCTGAAGGCGACGGCTGTCTGTGTGGCGGGTGCTGCCATCGGCGTGTGCATCAACCTCTCCAACCTCTACCACACCTGGCAATATAGCCAGGAGTCGATGCGTGGCAAGAGTGAACTGGTGAAGGCTAATAGTGCTAATCAGACGAACAGCGGACTGGAGCGTGACTATATCACCCAGTGGAGTTATGGCATTGGTGAGACGTGGACGTTGCTGATCCCGAATACGAAGGGTGGGGCGTCGATACCTCTGAGCATGAATGAGACAGCGATGGCCAAGGCCGATCCCAATTATACGAGCATCTATCAGCAGATAGGTCAGTACTGGGGTGAACAGCCAGGCACGTCCGGACCCGTCTATGTGGGTGCTTTCGTGATGATGCTCTTCATCCTGGGCCTGTTCATCGTCAAGGGACCGGTGAAGTGGGCCTTGTTAGCCGCCACCATCCTCTCGGTCATGCTCTCGTGGGGAAAGAACTTCATGGGCCTGACCGATTTCTTCATCGACTATGTGCCCATGTATGCGAAGTTCCGTACCGTGGCCTCGATCCTTGTGATCGCCGAGTTTACCATTCCCCTCCTCGCCATGCTGGCGCTGAGGGAATTGTTTACAGTTTACAGTTCAAGTTCTTGCGACCCTGCAGTAGCAAGCGGCAAAGCCGAGCGTAAAGATTATACTAAAGGTTCAGAAGGGCTTGCCAGCAAATCACCTGTAAACCGTAAACAGTCAACTGTAAATAAATATCTCCTTATTTCTTTCTTGCTCACCGGTGGCATCTGTATGCTGATGTCTCTCTTCCCCTCCATGTTCTTCGACAGTTTCATCTCGACGAGTGAGATGAGCGCCTTGAAGAGTCTGCCCGCAGAGCATGTGGGTCCGTTGATGGCGAACCTGACAGAGATGCGTCAGGCGATGTTCACCAGCGACTGTCTGCGCTCGTTCTATATCATCCTGGTGGGTACGGGTATCCTTCTGGCATGCTTCTTCGGCAAACTGAAGAAGGAGTATGCTGTTGGTATCATCCTCGTGCTTTGTCTGGTTGACCTGTGGACGGTGAACAAGCGTTATCTCAACGATGAGATGTTCGTGCCGAAGTCGGAGCGTGAGGCTCCGCAACAGAAGACGCAGACGGACGAACTGATCCTGCGTGACCAGAGTCTCGACTATCGTGTGCTGAACCTCGCCTCGAACACATTCAATGAGAACGAGACTAGTTACTATCATAAGAGTATTGGTGGCTATCATGCTGCCAAACTGCGCCGGTATCAGGAACTCATTGAGCGTCATATCAGTCCCGAGATGCAACGCCTCTACAGGGCTGTCTCAGAGGCAGGCGGAGATATGACACAGGTCAATGGAGATAGTATCTATCCGGTGCTTAACATGCTGAATGCCAAGTATTTCATTCTTCCCTTGGAGGGTGGACAGACGGTGCCTGTACAGAATCCGTATGTTTATGGCAATGCCTGGTTCGTCGACCAACTCCGATATGTGGACAATGCCAATCAGGAGATGGATGCCTTAGGACAGATTAACCTGCGTCACGAGGCGGTGGCCGATGCGAAGTTCAAGGCTCAGTTGGGTAAGGCCGTCGAGCAGGATACTGCCAGCGTGGCCGTCATCACTGCCTACGAGCCTAACCGTCTGACTTATGATGTGAACTCAGGCAAGGGCGGTGTGCTGGTCTTCTCGGAGATCTACTATCCGGGCTGGACCGCTACTGTCGATGGTGAGCCCGTTGAACTTGGCCGCGTGGACTATGTACTCCGTGCCCTGAATGTGAAGCCTGGCCGTCATGAGGTGGTGCTCTCCTTCTTCCCGAAGTCTGTCAACACCACCGAGACCATCGCCTACGTCTCCTACCTGATCCTGTTCCTTGTGGTCATTGGAACTGTCTATTTGGAATGCCGCCGTCGCAAAGTGAAAATGTAATCATAGATTTCGAATTTCAAATTGAAAAAACTTCTGTCTTTGCCCCCGAATCTGGTGGAGGCCTTTCATGAGGTAACGGGACTCTCCCGTGATGAGTACTTCTGTACCTGTGATCCCGTCGGTCATCGTCTCGGGAGTGGTGGTGGCACCGCCTGGCTCCTCCAGGAAGCGTGGAGTCAAGAATCGAGGAGTGAGGAGTGTGGAGTGAGGAGTGAGAATACTTCTGCCGCAGATTTCTCCCTCCAAGGTAATCTCACTCCACACTCCATACTCCACACTCCTCGAAAAAGTTCCTCATTCGACTCTTGGCTCAGCCAAGAAAAACGCATCCTGATTCATGCCGGTGGACAGAGCAAGCGCCTTCCCAGTTATGCGGTCTCTGGCAAGGTGCTAATGCCCTTGCCTGTGTTCCGTTGGGAACGGGGACAACGCCTCTCGCAAAACCTTCTGAGCGTACAGTTGCCATTATACGAAAAGATGATGGCGATGGCACCCGACAATATCCATACAATGGTGGTCAGCGGCGATGTGCTCATCCGTGCTACCCAACCCCTGCAGCCCATCCCTGAGGCCGATGTCGTCTGTTATGGTCTCTGGCTCGATGCCTCGGTGGCGAAGAACCATGGTGTCTTCGTCAGCAGCCGCCAGACCCCCACTGTCTTGAAGCAGATGCTCCAGAAGCCATCTGTCCAGACCCTCACTGACCTCCAGCGCGATCATTTTTACCTCACCGACATCGGCATCTGGCTCCTCTCCGACCGTGCCATCAATCTTCTGATGAAGAAGTGTAATCTCTCACCTCTCACCTCTCGCCTCTCACCTCTAAAGAACTACGACCTCTATTCCGAATTCGGCTGTAGTCTCGGCACAGACCCCACCATCCTCGACGACGAACTCCGACAACTCTCGGTAGCCATCCTCCCCCTGGCTGGTGGCGAGTTCTACCATTTTGGCACGTCACGGGAGATGATCTCTTCGACGCTGAGACTTCAGAATCTCGTGAACGACCAGCGTGAGATCATGCATCTCGACCGCAAGCCACATCCTTCTATCTTCGTGCAGAATACCGTGATGGAGATCCCTTTCACAGAGGAGAACAGTAATATCTGGATTGAAAATAGCCACATTGGCAAGCATTGGCATCTCACCCACGATCACGTCATCACAGGTGTGCCAGAGAACGACTGGGAGATCAGTCTGGCGCCTGGCGAGTGCATCGACGTGGTGCCTGTGGGAGAGAAAGACTACGAGGTGCGTCGCTATCGTATCGATGAACCCCTCAACAGCAACGAACTGGCTGAGTGCGCTAACCTGCGTCGTCTCTTTGCCCAGCGCAAGGCTTTCCGTAGGCAAAACTGGACAGCCCTGGCAGCCAACTGGTGCCACAGTGTCTTCTACCAACTCGACCTGGCTGATGCCGCTTCTGAGTTCCAGAAGGAGAACATCCCTATGCCTCCCCCTCTCTCTTATGAGGCCCCCCTCATGACCCGCATCCACGATGCCATGTTCCGTGGTGACAGCGACAAGGCTTTTGCTTTGCTCCGTAAAGGACTATTGTCGTGGAGTGAGGAGTGTGGAGTGAGGAGTGAGAGTACTCCATCCGCAGATTTCTCCCTCCAAGGTAATCTCACTCCACACTCCACACTCCTCACTCCTCGAAACAACTCCATACTCCTCACTCCTCGAAAACAAACCTTCGACGATCAAATCGTCTGGGGCCGATCTCCCGTTCGTATCGACATCGCAGGAGGCTGGACTGATACTCCTCCCTACTGTCTCATGGAGGGTGGCAACGTCATCAACCTGGCCATCGAACTGAATGGTCAGCCGCCATTGCAGACCTATATCCGCCCCTCGAAGGAGCCTCGTATCGTGCTCCGCAGCATCGACCTCGGGGCCGTGGAGGTGATCGAGACCACCGAACAGTTGATGGACTTTACCCATGTCGGATCTCCCTTCTCCATCCCCAAGGCTGCCCTCGTCCTCGCTGGCTTCGGTACCTCCCTCTCGCCTCTAAAATCCCAACTCGAATCCTTCGGCTCTGGCATCGAACTCACCTTGCTCTCTGCCATCCCCGCAGGCAGTGGCCTTGGCACCAGTAGCATCCTCGCTGCCACCGTACTGGGGGCTCTCAATGACTTCTGTGGATTGGGCTGGGACAAGAACGAGATAGGTCATCGTACGCTGATGCTCGAACAGATGCTGACCACAGGTGGCGGTTGGCAGGATCAGTTCGGTGGTGTACTCGGTGGTGTGAAACTTTTGCAGACGGGTAGGGGATTTGAACAGAACCCATCGGTGAGATGGCTGCCCAACGACCTCTGGACACAGCCAGAGTTTCGCCCCTGTCACCTCTTATATTATACAGGTATCACACGAACGGCTAAGCAGATCCTCTCAGAGATAGTCCGGCGGATGTTCCTCAACGATAACGCAGAACTCCGTCTGTTGCGGGAGATGAAGGAACACACGATGGAGATGTATGAGGCCATCCAGCAGAATGACTTCCAGCGAATGGGACTGATGATGCGTAAGACCTGGCTGCAGAACCAGAACCTCGACAGTGGCACGAACCCTCCTGCTGTCGCTGCTCTGACAGCATTCATCGACGATCTCTGTCTAGGCTATAAACTGCCTGGTGCCGGCGGTGGTGGCTACCTCTATATGATTGCCAAGGATCCCGAGGCCGCTGCCCGCATCAAACAGATCCTGTCCGACCATCGTCAGAACCGTAATGCCCGCTTCGTCGATCTCTCCCTCTCTACGACGGGCCTGCAGATTAGCCGCAGTTGACTTTGACTAGACTAGTCATACTAGTTCGACTAGTCTGACTAGTATCCCTAGTCTGAGATCTTGCCTTTGATGAGTTCTCTTAAATACCCGATTTCGCTTTGAAGACGGGCGTTTTCTGATTTGAGTTGGGCTATCTCACGCTACTTGGCTTCTAGAGCGTGCAGCCTATATCATTTGGTCTACGGCGCGATCTCCATATTTGGGTAGGAAACGAGAAGTAAACACGTAGGTCATTTGGTAAAGGACGACCGTCTTCTGGTAGAACCATAATTCTTGCCAGTTCTTTTCCCGCCGAAGCACAGCATCGATCATCGCGGCTGTTTCAGCGGGGTCGTTTGATTCTTTTTGTTGTGTCATAGATATCATATTTAAAGTTAGGATATTTCTCTTGTAGCGCTTGAAGACGGGCTTGAGTCTGCACTTGGAAACGTTGGTATTCCTCAGACTCAGGATGGAAGGGACGATGCGACAAGGCTTGTCTGATGGGGCGCCACTCCTCCATGAATGATTGGGCTTCAGCGCTGAAACACCAGTCGTTCAGCCGCTCCCAGATATAGTCGATGGCCTGTTCTGAGGGGTGCAGCATATCTGCTGCATAGAAACGATAGTCGCGAAGTTCATCCATCAGGATCTCGTAGGCGGGGAAATAGGTGGTTTGGCTAGTCTTACTAGTGATACTAGTCCGACTAGTTTGACTAGTGATACTAGTCTGCCTGGCCGCCAGAAGGAGAGTGGCCTTGGAGAGTTGGCTTTCATGATAGCCATACTTCCGATATCTGATGGGACTGACCGTCAAAACCACCTGCACCTCGGGATTGTTTCCTCTGAGCAGTTCGACCGTCTCCCTCAGATAATCAGCACATTGGCTCACGGTCAGTTCCTCTTCTTGAAATAACGATGCAGGACGCTTCTCACAGTTGTCGACGATCTCGCCCGTCTCCTTCAGACGATAGACATGATTCGTCCCCAACGTCAGGAACACAATCCGGGGAATGGCCTGAAGATGCTCTCCTGAAGATTCAGAACACAACATGCGCTTGATGGTGTGCAGGATACTGGCTGGGTTATACATCGTGCCGAATGGATTGACGATGGCAGGAAACCCGTTCTCTTTGAATTTCCGTCCAATCCCGTCGGCAAAGCACGAACCAACCAACAGCACCTCTTCACAGGGGTTGATCTCAAAAGAGGCATGTGGTATTTCTACAATCGTTCTGAATTCCATCTTGACCAAATATACTGCAAAGATAGTGTAAAAAAGGATAAATACAAAGAAAAAAAATAAATATATAACTTAATTCGGTCTTTTTTACTAATTTTGCAGTTCAAATCATTGAATATTGATAATTGAAGATTGAACATGAAATACAGTATTGAGAAAGTGGCGACGCTGATTGGTGCGCGTCGTTATGGTAACAGTGAAGGACAGATTCGTTGGCTGCTGACCGACAGCCGTAGCCTTTGTTTCCCGGAAGAGACACTATTCTTTGCTCTGTCGTCTGCCCGCAACGATGGCCATAAATACATCTCCGACCTCTATCGCCGTGGAGTCCGTAACTTCGTCGTAGAGAACAGATCTCTTACCTCTCACCTCTCACCCCTTACCTCTTACAAAGATGCCAATTTCCTGATTGTTCCCTCGCCCTTGGCTGCCTTGCAGCGCCTGGCCGAGCGTCACCGCGATGAGTTCGACATCCCTATAGTAGGTATCACGGGCTCCAACGGTAAGACGATGGTTAAGGAGTGGCTCTACCAGTTGCTGTTGCCTTCACAGAAGATTGTGCGTTCGCCCCGCAGTTATAACTCCCAGATTGGCGTACCCCTCTCTGTATGGCTGCTGAACGAGCAGACGGAGGTCGGCATCTTCGAGGCCGGCATCAGCCAGCCAGGAGAGATGTCTGCCCTGCGTGACATCATCCAACCCACCATCGGCGTACTCACCAGTCTGGGCCCTGCCCATCAGGAGAATTTCCGCTCGATGGAGGAGAAGTGCATGGAGAAACTCGAACTGATGCACGACACGGAGGCGATGGTCTACTGCTCCGACAACGACATCGTGAGCCGTTGTATCCGTCGCATGCAGTACAAGGGCGAGAAGATGGCCTGGTCGCAGTGCGATGAGAATGTCGCTTTCTTCGTGAAGAACGTGGAGCGGGGTAAGGACCATGCCACTTCCACTAGGATCACCTATATATATAAAGATGAGGAGAATACCTACACCATCCCCTTCATCGACGAGGCCTCCATCGAGAATTCCATTACCTGTGCTGCCGTAGCCCTTCATCTAGGACTCACGCCATCCCAACTTGCTGATCGCATGCCCCGTCTCGAACCCGTTGCCATGCGTCTGGAGGTAAAACAGGGCCAGCACGGCTGCATCCTCATCAACGACTCCTACAACAGCGACATCAACTCCCTCGACATCGCCCTCGACTTCATGTGCCGTCGGGGGAATGAGGATACGGGAGTGCGTGGACGCGAGAATACTCCTGAGGCAGAAAGTAATCTCTTAACCCCGCCCTCCCGTACCCCCGCTCTCCCGAAAACCATTGTCTTAAGCGATATTTTCCAGACAGGCTCCTCCCCCGAAGTCCTCTACACCCAGGTCTCTGACCTCTGCGTGAAGCGGGGCATCGACAAGTTTATCGGCATTGGCCCTGAACTCTCTGCCCAGGCAGACCGGATCCATATCGCCGACAAACAGTTCTTTGCCGATGTGAACCATTTCCTGGCCTCTGACGCCTTCAACGACCTGCACGACGAACTTATTCTCCTGAAGGGTGCCCGTCCGTTCGGTTTTGACCGGATCACCGAGCAATTGGAGCAGAAGGTTCATGAGACCATCCTCGAAGTCAACCTCAACGCCGTGGTTGAGAACCTGAACTACTTCCGCTCCTTCCTCAGGCCCGAGACGAAGATGGTCTGCATGATCAAGGCTGATGCCTACGGGGCTGGGGCCGTGGAGATTGCCAAGACGCTGCAGGACCACCGTGTGGACTATCTTGCCGTGGCCGTGGCCGACGAGGGTGTCACCCTTCGCAAGGCTGGCATCACCGCCAATATCATGATTATGAACCCCGAGATGACGGCCTTTAAGACCATGTTCGACTATGATCTGGAGCCCGAAGTCTACTCCTTCCGTCTGATGGATGCCCTCGTCAAGGCAGCCCGTAAGGAGGGTATCACAGGCTGGCCTGTTCACATCAAACTCGACACGGGCATGCACCGTCTTGGCTTCGACCCCATCCACGATATCGACGAGGTAATCGACCGTTTGAAGCATCAGAACGCCATCATCCCCCGTTCGGTGTTCAGCCATTTCGTAGGTTCCGACAGCGACGACTTCGATACCTTCTCTGCCCGTCAGTTCGAACTCTTCGAACAGGGCAGTCAGAAACTTCAGTCTGCCTTCTCCCACAAGATCCTCCGCCATATGGACAATTCCGCCGGCATCGAGCACTTCCCAGAGCGCCAGTTGGATATGTGCCGCCTCGGCCTGGGATTATACGGTGTTGAACCGTATAATAAGTTTACAGTTGACAGTTTACAGTTTACAGATGATAACACCAGCGGATCACAAGGGCTTGCCAGCAAATCAACTGTAAACAGTAAACCGTCAACTGTTAACAAATTAAGGTGCATTAGCACCTTAAAAACCACCATCCTCCAACTCCGCCATGTCCCTGCAGGCGACACCGTAGGCTACAGCCGCAAGGGCAAGATCGAGCGCGATTCGGTGATTGCCGCTATTCCTATCGGCTATGCCGACGGTCTTAACCGTCATCTTGGCAACCGTCATGGCTACTGTCTGGTACATGGTCAGAAGGCTGAGTACGTGGGTAATATCTGCATGGACGTAGCGATGATCGATGTCACCGACATTCCCTGTCAGGAGGGCGATCAGGTAGAGATTTTCGGTGAGCATCTGCCCGTCACCGTCCTCAGCGACATCATCGACACCATCCCCTACGAGGTCCTCACGGCAGTCTCCAACCGTGTCAAGCGTGTCTATTTCCAGGATTAATAAGAAGATTTATAAAAGAAGGCTCGCTAGCAAGCCTTCTTTTATTTGGTAATGATTCGGTAGTTCCCACTGAGATGCATAAAGGCGAAGAGCCTTAATAATCCATCGTAGTAGGCATCGAAATAGCCGTCCTCGAAGGGCTCGTGCTTCGCATTCCAGAGGGCATCGACGAATGCTTTGCTCTTGTCGTGGCTGCAGAGCATCGAGGCGGCTGCGGTGGTCGCCACGAGGCCGATGCTGTGGCGCAGTTTGCGGAAACCGCCAGCCTGCAGGATCTCATCGCCCTCGGGCAGGGTGCCGTCAGTACGGTACTGATCGACGAAGGTGTCGACACCCTGCGAGTAGAAGAAGTTCTGGATGGTCTCACCATACTGGCGCTGCCACTCGCCGTCGGCACAACTCCACTCGTAGTCGAGGGTGATGTTCATCGGCACGCGCCAGGAGTCGTAACGGAAGTTGTTGCTGCCATTACGGCGCGGGGTCCCCTGCGGACGCTGCGGCATGCCCGGGAAACGGGGCATCTGCATCTCGCTGCCGTCGTACTGGCTCATGTCGGGGTTAAGACCTGTCTGCGGGTTGATGGCCTTGTGCAGGTATTCACGACTCTTCTTGGCGCACTCGAGCCAATACTCAGAACGCCCGTCATCGGCCCATTTCGCCCATACCTCATAGAAGGCGGGGATATGATAACTGGGATCGGTATAGCGCTGCCCGAAACCGTCGGGGGTGAAGGTGATGAGTTGCGTCTCGGGATCGATGAGATACATCTTCTGAGGACCAGTCTGCTGGGGACCAAAGGCTGGCATTCCGGCGGGACGAGGCTCGGGCTCATACTCCTTCGGCTGGATGCAGTTGAGGATGTGCTGCGCCTCGGCCTTGTAGTTGATGCCCGTGTCGTTGCCCCAACGGTTGGAAGCGAAGAGGAGGGCGGTAATGAAATAGAGTTCGCCGTCGCTGGCAGCCCCCTGGGCATTGCGGGTGCCGTCGGTCTTACAACTCCAGGCGAAGTAGCCCTCGCGGATGCCGTCCTGGTGCTGCATGTATTTCTTGGCCCATCGCCACAGACGGTCGAAGATGTCCTTCTCTCCGAACTGTACGGCAATCATCAGACCATACGACATACCTTCGGTACGGGCATCGTGGTTCTTCACGTCGGAGACATAGCCCATGGAGTCGCCCACCTCGAAGTATACCTTGTTGGGGCCACGGAACACATCGTTGAACACTTCCTTCAGTTTTGCGTCGACATCGGCCTGGCTGTAGCCCATCTCGACCAAGAGGTTACGGTACCGGCCTGTCTCGAACGCACCCTTCTTCCAAGGGGTGAGGGCCATGGCTGTGGCTGATACCATCATCAGTAATGCTAGAATAGTTGATTTCTTCATCATGAATAAGTTTAGTACGTCGGCAAAGGTAGTCATTTTTCGTGTTACAGCCAAACTTTTTGGGGTTATTTATCTTTCGTCCTTCCAATTTTGCAAACGATAACGTAAAAAAGATGGTGATAGTTGATGAGTATTTCCGTTTTTATTTGTATCTTTGCAGTCGATAAGCGCTAAAACAAACTTAAATATCGATAGTTAGAACAAATGGAACAAGTTTTCAGTTACATTATCAGCCTGGGTGCATCGGTGATGATGCCTATCCTCTTTACCATCATCGGCCTGTGCATCGGCATGAAGTTCGGCAAGTCGCTTAAGAGCGGCCTTTATGTGGGCGTCGGATTCGTGGGACTTGGCATTGTGACTGCCCTGCTGACGAACAACTTCGGCAGCCCGCTGAGTGAGATCTCGCGTCTTTACGACCTGCAACTCGGCGTGTTCGACATGGGCTGGCCTGCCGCTGCTGCTGTGGCCTATAATACGGCGGTCGGCGCGCTGATCATCCCCATCTGCCTGGGCGTGAACTTCCTGTTGCTGATAACAAAATGTACACGCACGGTGAATATCGACCTGTGGAACTACTGGCATTTTGCCTTTATCGGTGCGGTGGCTTATTTCGTGATGGACCAGTCGCTGGCCTGGGGCTATTTTGCCGCCATCGTGTGTTACATTAATACATTGGTGATGGCCGACCTGACAGCCTCGAAGTTCCAGGGTTACTACGACGATATGGACGGCATATCCATCCCACAGCCTTTCTGCCAGAGTTTCACGGCCTTTGCCATCGGCATCAACTGGCTGCTCGACAAGATCCCCGGATTCTCGAAACTCGACATCGATGCCGAGGGGCTGAAGAAAAAGTTCGGCGTGCTGGGAGAACCTATTGTTCTGGGTGTGATTGTCGGTGCGCTGATTGGTGCCGTGGCACAGTTGGATATCAAAAAAGTACTCTTCTTAGGTGTGACGATGGGTGCCGTGATGGAACTGATACCGCGAATCACGAAACTGTTCATCGACGGCCTGAAACCGATTGCCGAGAAGACACAGGAGGTGGTACAGAAGAAGTGGGCTGGCAAGAAGGTGTATATCGGTATGTCGCCAGCACTGGTGATCGGTCATCCTACGACCCTGGTGGCCTCGCTGATACTTATTCCGCTGGCGCTGCTGATGGCTGTGGCCCTGCCTGGCAATGAGTTCCTGCCCCTGGCATCGCTCGCTGGTATGTTCTATGTGTTCGTGATGGTGCTGCCCTATACGAAGGGTAATGTGGTGAAGACACTGATTATCGGCATTGTGGCCGTCGGCATCGGCCTGTGGTTCGTCACCGATATGGCTCCTGCCTTCACACAGGCGGCCCAGACGGTGTATGCCCAGACACAGGATCCCGCCGCCAAGATCCCTGAGGGCTTCCAGGCTGGAGCGCTCGACTTCGCATCGAGTCTCTTCGGCTGGGTCATCTACAAATGTGTGAACAATCTGGCTTATGTCGGCGCCGGACTTCTGACATTAATTACCATCGCCATGGTCGTATGGAACCGCCAGCGTATTGTCGCTGATGAAGGTCGTGTTAAGTGAGAACAGTGCTAAGTTTGCATGAACTATGCTGAACGTAAGGTGAAACATCAAAAAAGAATAATCAGAACTAAAAGAATATAACAATGAAGAAATCGATTTTGACTTTAATGCTTATGGGTAATTTGACGATGGGCTTCGGCCAGCAGAACGTGAATTTCCAGACGGCCTGTCATCCTGAGGATGTGAAGCACTACGACACGAAGACACTACGTGAGCGCTTCGTGATGGAGAAGGTGATGGTGGCCGACGAGATCAACCTGACTTATTCGCACTACGACCGTTTCATCTTCGGAGGAGCGATGCCGGTGGCTAAAACCCTCAAACTGGAAAACTTCCTTGAACTGGGCCTCGACGTGGATCCCGGCATCAAAGAGAAGTACTTCCTCTACAACCGTGAGATCGGCATTGTGAACTGCGGTCAGGGCGACGGCGTGGTGATTGTCGATGGCAAGGAGTACGCCCTCTCTCCGAAGGAGGCACTCTACATAGGTCGTGGCCATATTGGAAAGGATCAGGATGTGAACAAAGAGGTGCTCTTCCGTTCGAAGGATCCGAAGAATCCCGCCAAGTTCTACTTGAACTCTGCCACGGCTCACCAGCATTACAAAACCCAGTGGATCACGCTCGACGGCCGTAAGGGTTCGCTGAAGGCTGCCGTCTGGGGACCTGTAGGCTCCTTGGAGGAGTGTAACAACCGCACGGTGTATAAACTGATCGTGAATGATGTGCTGGAGGAGGGACCCTGCCAGTTGCAGTTAGGCCTGACTCAGTTGAATCCCGGTGCAGCCTGGAACACGATGCCTCCTCACACTCATGGTCGTCGTATCGAGGCCTATTACTATTTCAATCTGCCCGAGGAGCAGACCATCGCCCACATCATGGGAGAGCCTCAGGAGAGTCGTGTCGTATGGCTGCACAATGAACAGGCTATCATGTCACCCGAATGGAGCATGCATGCTGCTGCCGGCACTTATTATTATACCTTCATCTGGGGTATGGCTGGTGAGAACCTTTATTATAATGACAAAGACAACATTCCTGTCATCGATATTAAATAAATGTATAGAAACATACAAAAATAAAGAATATGGCTCCTGTACAAACAACAAAGATGTCCAATTTCCGCTGGGTCATCTGTGCGTTGCTCTTTCTGGCAACCACCATTAACTACATGGACCGTCAGGTCTTGTCTCTAACTTGGAAGGACTTCATCGCCCCGGAGTTCCACTGGACAGACGGTGACTATGGTACGATTACCGGTATGTTCTCCCTGTTCTATGCCATCGCGAACCTCTTCGCCGGAAAGTTTATCGACTGGATGGGTACGAAGAAGGGCTACCTTATCGCCATCTTCGTCTGGTCGTTAGGTGCTGTGCTGCATGCGGGCTGTGGCTGGGTGGCCATGACTGTCGAGGGCTACGACACTATCGAGGCTCTGCGTATGGTACAGGCTGGCAGTGATGCTGCCGTCGCCATCGCCACGATCTCCGTATGGCTCTTCTTGAGTTGCCGCCTGATCCTGGCTGTCGGTGAGGCAGGAAACTTCCCCGCTGCCATCAAGGCAACAGCCGAGTACTTCCCGAAGAAAGACCGTGCCTTCAGTACATCAATCTTCAACAGCGGTGCCTCTGTGGGTGCCCTTGCCGCTCCTGCCACCATTCCCCTGCTGGCTCGTGCCTGGGGTTGGGAGATGGCGTTCATCATCATCGGTTGTCTGGGCTTCATCTGGATGGGCCTGTGGATGTGGCTCTATGAGAAGCCCCGTCATAACAAACGTGTCAACCAGGCAGAGTTGAACTATATCGAGCAGGACGCAGATCTGGCTGAGGTGCAGGACCGTGCAGCCGTGAAGGAGGAGAAGACGATACCTTTCTTCCAGTGCTTCAAGTACAAGCAGACCTGGTCGTTCCTCGTAGGTAAGTTCATGACCGACGGTGTGTGGTGGTTCTTCCTGTTCTGGGCGCCTGCCTATTTCAGCGACCAGTATGGCTATACCTCCGACTCAACGATGGGTATCCTGTTGATCTTCACACTCTATGCCATCGTGACCATTCTCTCTATCGGTGGTGGCTATCTGCCAACGTATTTCGTCGACAAGAAGGGCATGAATCCGTATTTAGGCCGTATGCGTGCCATGCTGATCTTCGCCTGCTTCCCTGTGTTGGGACTCTTCGCCCAGCCTCTTGGTGCCTATAGCGCCTGGTGGCCTGCCATCCTGATTGGTCTGCTCGGTGCAGGGCATCAGGCATGGAGTGCCAACCTGTTCTCGACCATTGGCGATATGTTCCCCAAGTCGACCATCGGTACGATTGTCGGTTTAGGTACGATGGCTGGTGGTATCGGTTCTATGAGCATTAACCTCGGTTCTGGCCGGTTCTTCGACTGGGCAGCCGAGCAGGGCGCAAACTTCACGTTCTTCGGCTTCGAGGGTAAGCCTGCAGCCTATATGGTGGTGTTCTGCATCTGTGCTGTGGCCTACCTCATCGGCTGGTGTATCATGAAGGCACTTGTGCCGAAGTATAAGCCCATTGTGGTGGAGTGATGTTTTGTTTACAGTTTACGGTTTACAGTTTACGGTTTACAGTTTACAGATGAATACCTTGCACGCCCTTATGACTGCCTATAGAAGTAATCATCTGTAAACTGTAAACCGTAAACTGTAAACCGTAAACTGTAAACTGTAAACCGTAAACTGTAAACTGTAAACCGTAAACTGTAAACTGTAAACTGTAAACTAAATAAAACCTCTTAATATCGTATACGGCAGGAAGCCTTGGCGGACGAGGGTGGCGATGAGGGTTTGCGACATCGCCTCGTTGTCCTTCCGGGTATAACGGATGTCTGTGAAGACTTGCGCCAGCGTCTCTTTGTGATTGATGCGAACAAAGTGGCGGTTCTCTTCGAGTTCCTCTTTATATTTATAATAGGTGTCGATGTCCTGGCCCAGATAATCGTTGTAGGTCTCCTGGTGGACGAAACTCTCTAGAGGGAGACGGTCTGAGAGGGAGGGCTCCTCTGCAGGCCAACCTACGGTAAGGGTTGCAACAGGCATCACGAGTTTCGGCAGTTGCAGGATATCGATGATCTGTTGTGGCTGATAGACGGTCGTACCGAGGTAACAATAGCCGAGTCCCTCCTCGTCCATGAGGTTACAGAGGGTCTGGGTATAGAGCAAGGCATCGGTAGTAGCATTGATAAACGAGAGAAAGTTGTCGTAGCCGGGTACGGCGTTGCGACATTGGGCCCAGAAACTGGTGCGGTTGAAGTCGGCACAGATGGTCAGCACCACGGGAGCCTCCTTCACCATCGGCTGGTTGAAGTGAGCAGGTGCCAGCCTCTCTTTCATCTCTTTCGAGCGGGTGATGATGACACTGTATAATTGCAGATTACCCATGGTCTGGGTACGTGAAGCCTCCGTAATCAGACGGTTGAGCAGTTCTTCGCTCACGTCCTGATCCGTGTACTTGCGGATAGTTCTTCTTGTCAGTAAATTCTTCATTATAATACGGTTTTATGGCACAAAGGTAGTGAAAGTTTTCCAAATCGGGACACTTTTAATCAAAAAAACTTGTAAAGTTTCCCAAAATAGAAAAGTTATGTGTACCTTTGCAGCCAGTAAACCATGCGTGTTATGCAAACAGAAACTAAAAAAGAGATGCTTAGGCACATCGCCAGTGCGTTGGTGTCGGTAGCCGCCAAGACCGGAAGTGACCTCTCAGAAGAGAAGATCAGCAGTCTGTTGGAACTGGCATTGAAAGCCCTGCAGCCGGATGATGCTGATAAATTCGCTGTTCTGATAGACCATGCCCTGACCGATACGGCACTGTACCGTCGTCCTGATGTGACGGAGATACGTCCGCAGCAGTTAGAGTGTGATGTGGTGCGATTCCAGAATAATAAGGAAAAGTGGGTGGCACTGGTCGGCTTGCTCGACGGTTACCCCTACGAGATATTCACGGGCCTGCAGGATGATGAGGAAGGTATCATCCTGCCCAAGACGGTGACGAAGGGAAAGATCATCAAACAGGTGAATCCTGACGGAACGAAGCGCTACGACTTCCAGTTCGAGAACAAACGTGGCTACAAGACGACTGTGGAGGGCCTTTCGGAGAAGTTCAATCCTGAGTACTGGAATTATGCCAAACTGATCTCTGGAGTGTTACGCTATCGCATGCCATTGGAGCATGTCGTCCGACTGGTGGGCTCACTCTCTCTGAAGGACGAGAGCATCAACACTTGGAAGACCGGCGTGGAACGAGCCCTGAAGAAATATATTCCTGGTGTCCATGAGGAGGATGAAGAAATGAGTGAAGAGTGAAGATTGAAGAATCATATGTCTTTTTGAGAAACGTCCGCTTCCATGCCTTCCATGGGGTGTTGCCTCAGGAACGACAGGTAGGCGGTGAGTTCCTGCTCAGTCTGCGGGTGGGTTATCCTCTGGCCAAGGCCATGGAGAGTGACGAGATGGGGGATACGCTTAACTATGCGACACTCTTCAATCTTGTCAAACAGGAGATGGACATCCCGTCACAGTTGCTGGAACATGTGTCTGGACGGATTGCCAAAGCCATCATGACAGTATTCCCAGGTGTGACATCCATCGACTTGGAACTGACGAAACAGAATCCTCCGATGGGAGCCGATAGTGACGGAGCCGGGGTGGAAATGCATTGGGAAAGGTGAAGAAGTAGAAAGGTGAATAAATGGTGAGTCATATATATATTATAAATAAGGTGAAGGTGTGGGTGAAAATCATTTTGTTTTTTCACCTTCTTGCCTTTTCTCCTTTAACAATGGATGCTAAGCAGTTCACGCTGGTGATTGATGCCGGACACGGTGGCTTTGATACTGGTGCCATCGGTAAGGGTAAGGTGAAGGAGAAAACGCTGACACTGAGATATGCATTGGCCTTCGGAAAGATGGTCGAACAGAACTGTCCCGACGTGAAGGTCATCTATACCCGCAAGACAGATACCTTTGTGGAACTCTATCGTCGGGCAGAGATTGCCAACAAGAACAAGGCAGACCTCTTTATCTCTATCCATATCAATGCCCTGCCTAAAGGTAAGAGGGCTCATGGCTTCCAGACCTATACCTTAGGAACAAGCAAACGGACCGGAAAGAAGACCGGTGTCTTGGAGAACTTGGAGGTCGCTAAGCGTGAGAACGCTGTCATCTATCTGGAGAAAGACTATAAGCAGACCTATCATGGCTACGATCCGAATTCTCCGGAGAGTAATATCATGTTTGAGTTTATTCAGGACAAGAACATGGAGAACAGCGTAGAACTGGCCAAGTATATGCAGAAGTATGTCTGTCAGGCAACAGGGCGTCAGGATATGGGTGCTCAGCAGGATAATCTGGCGGTGCTCCGTCTGTCGTCGATGCCGGGTTGCCTGGTGGAGTGTGGCTTTATCTCTACCAGTGACGAGGAGGCTTTTATGAACTCCCCGGCTGCTACTGGCATGTATGCCCGTGGCCTGTTCAATGCTTTCTTGGCTTACCGCAAGCGTCATGGTGGTAGTATGTCGATTTCCTACCAACCTGTTCAGGAGGTGAAGCAGACCAAGTCTGAAAAGAAAGCCAAGGTGAAGCCAGAACCTCTGCTTGAGGTGAAGCCAGAGCCGAAGCAGGAACCTCAGCCAGAACCAAAGTTAGAGCCTCAGCCAGACCAGAAGCCTGAGGTCAAACTAGAACCTCAGCCTGAGGCCAAACCTGAACCACGGCCTGAGGTTAAACCGGAGCCTCTGCCCGAGGTTAAGCCGGAACCTCAGCAGGAGGTAACCCCTGAAACCCTGTCGGAGCCTGACGCTGAGGTAGCATCGGCGCCGACGGTCATTCCACAGCCTGTTCCTCAGGGACCGGTCTTTAAGGTTCAGATTTTTGCAGGCTCTGCCTTGATAAAAGCAGGTGATGCCCGATTCAAGGGACTTAGCGCCATCGGCTATTATCAGGAGAATGGTCTGTATAAATACACAGTGGGAGAATCTGCTGACTTCAATGAGATGAATCGGCTGCGTCGCCAGATTTCCGACAAGTTCCCGCAGGCGTTTGTCATAGCCTTTAAGGACGGCGTCAGGATGGATATCAACGAGGCCATCAGAGAATTTAAGAAGAACAGATGATGTGTGTATGGTTTATAGTTTATAGTTTATAGTCGAAGGTGATGAAGAAATATAATAAGGAGATACAGATTGCACTGGTGGCCATCATAGGCGTCATTGTGCTTTTCTACGGTATGAAGTTTCTCAAGGGCCTGTCCATTTCGTCAGACAGCAACTATTATGTGAAGTTCAAGGATATCAGTGGCTTGTCCGTTTCAAGTCCCGTCTATGCCAATGGCTATAGGGTGGGCGTGGTTGAGGATATCATCTACGATTATGATGGTCAGGATGATATCGTGGCTGTTGTGGGTATCAACAATGAGATGCGTATGCCCAAGGGCACCTCTGCAGACATCGTCAGCGATCTCTTGGGAAACATCAAACTGGAACTGAAACTCGGTGACCGTACTGCCGGCATCCTCACGCCTGGTGACACCATCAGTGGCGGTCAGGAAAAGGGTGCCATGGCCAAGGCTGCAGAAATTATCCCTCAGGTGCAGTCACTGCTGCCCAAACTCGATTCCATCCTTGTCAGTGTCAATGCTCTCCTGGCTGATCCTGCCATCGCCAGTTCTCTGCATAACATCGACCAGATTACGGGTAGTCTGACTCAAACATCACGCGATCTGAACCGTCTGACGGCTAGTCTGAACCAACAGATGCCGCAGATGTTGGAAAATGCCGACGGCATGCTGGCCAATGCCAACAACCTGACTCGCCATCTGAACGAGATGGACCTCGCTGCCACCTTGCAGAAGGTAGACAATACCCTGCGGAATGTGGAGCAGATGACGGCCAAGTTGAATAGCGATGAAGGTACTATCGGATTGCTGATGCGTGACCCCGGACTCTATAACAATCTGAATTCGACAATGATGCATGCTGATTCTTTAATGATTGATCTCAAACAGCATCCGAAACGTTACGTTCATTTCTCAATTTTTGGGAAGAAAGATAAGTAAAATAGATTTTGTCTAAATAGTAGGCCGTTCCTTCCTAGTTGAGGAGAGATGTCTGAAATCCTTTGTCTTCATAGGGCTCTGACAGCATAAAGAGGGTGTGCTCTCTGATGCGCAATTCATTCCTGAAAATTTTTAACTTTCTGATTTTCAACAGGTTTGTTATTTGCAAATGGCTTTTTTGATAGATTGGTGCGTGAAACACTCTAACCCCTCAATTTATAGAGAGTTACGCTGCTTTGTACAAACATTCGTCCCTTTTGAGGATTTGCATAATTAAAAAAAAAGTGCGACCTTTGCATCGCAATTATAAATCACAAGCCTAAGTCTTGTAATAGAAGAATTATTAAAATAAGGTATAACGCCGAATGAATAACAGTCACAAGGCGCTTTGGGAAGAATGCCTTCATCTGATTGAGGCCAATGTTTCCGAGCAGCAGTATAAAACGTGGTTCGCGCCAATCGTCTTCGAGTCATACTCAGAGGCGGAGCAGACGCTCTTGGTGCAGGTTCCAAGTCCGTACGTGTACGAGTACTTGGAGCAGTACTACGTGGGACTGTTAAGTAAGGTACTTGCACGTGTCTTTGGCACCAGTGTAAAACTGAACTATCGTATTGTGACGGTCAAGGCCCAGCACAATGTGACGACCACCGTTGAGAGCGAAGGTCCTTCGGATATCCAGCAACCGCAGGGTACCAACAAGGCTCCTTCAACACTCGATGCTGTCACACCTCAGCAGTTGAATCCCCAACTTGATGTGAAGAAGACCTTCCAGAACTTTATCGAGGGCGATTCCAACAAACTGCCGCGTACCGTTGGCCTCTCCATAGCAGAGCATCCAGGCAAGAGTACCTTCAATCCCTTCTTCATCTACGGTCCTTCCGGTTGTGGTAAGACCCATCTGATCAACGCTATCGGTGTACGTTGCAAGGAGACCTATCCCCAGAAACGGGTGCTTTATGTCTCTGCACGACTGTTCCAGGTGCAGTTCACGGATTCCGTGCGTCATAACACGACCAATGATTTCATCAACTTCTACCAGTCTATTGATGTGCTGATTGTTGATGACATCCAGGAGTGGATGAACTCTCCCAAGACACTCGACACGTTCTTCCATATCTTTAATCACCTCTTCCGCATGGGCCGGCAGATTATCCTGGCCAGTGATCGCCCCCCTGTCGACCTGCAGGGCATGAAGGACCGTCTGCTTACCCGTTTTGCCTGCGGTCTGATTGCTGAGTTGGAGAAGCCGAACGTGCAACTTTGCGTCGATATCCTTCATGCCAAGTGTCGTCGTGACGGCCTGAAGATTCCTGCAGACGTGATTGATTATATTGCGCAGACTGCCAATGGCAGCGTGCGTGACCTGGAAGGTGTCGTCAACTCGTTGATGGCCTATTCCATTGTCTATAACACGAATGTGGATATGCGTCTGGCTGAGCGTATTATCAAGCGGGCCGTGAAGGTTGACAACCATCCGCTGACTGTTGATGATATCCTAGAGAAGGTATGCCAGCATTATCATGTCGAGCAGCGTCAGGTATTTAGCAAGAGTCGCAAGCGTGAACTGGTGCAGGTGCGTCAGGTGTCGATGTACTTGGCTCAGAAGTACACAAAGATGCCGGCAGGCCGAATCGGTCAACTCATCGGCAACCGTGACCATTCAACCGTCATCCATAGTTGTAATACCATCGAACAACGGTTGAAGGTCGACAAGTCTTTCTCAGAGGAATTGTCAAGCATTGAGAACTCCTTTAAACTGAAACAGTGATTCTTTTGTTTACAGTTTACAGATTTTTGTTTATAGTTTAAAGTTTATAGTTTATAGATGATTACTTCTATAGGCTGTTCTATGGGCGTGCAAGGTTTTCATCTATAAACTATAAACTTTAAACTATAAACAATCAACTAGAGTGTAACCGAAGCCCCGGCGATGAGCCAACGGCCAGGTTGCTCTACAAGACCGTAGTCGTGATAGCGGGTGTCGAAGAGGTTGTTGCTTTCGACATAAACCTTCCACCTCCGCTCCTGCCAGGTGAGACGGACATCTGCGAGGGTATATGGTTTATAGCCGCAAACCTCACCGTTGAAGTCTGTATAACTGCCCACACGGTCCTGCCATCTCAGGTTCAGGTCGAGTGACACCCGTTTGATGATTGGTAGCATGGCATGGGCCACCAGTTTGTGGCGCAGGTATTCCAGCGCATATTGCGACACGATGCCTGTCTCTTGTTCCTTGTCCTGGTGAATGTAACTGTATGAGACTTTAAAGCGGCAACGCTGTAGGTTGATTTGCATGTCTGTCTCGAACCCTGTGCTGTTGATGGAGGTGTGGTTGACGCTCTCCCATACAGCCTCACTGCCTTTGGTGGTGTCCATGATCCAGTCGATCATGTTCTTGCCGTGGTGATGCCATACGGCGAAGTGAGCGGTAAAAGGTGAGAAGTAAGAGGTTACGCCTATTTCGAAGGCCTGCATCTCCTCTGGCTTCAGATGGGGGGCGGCACTGTAACCTTGGAGTTTGTAGTACATCTCTGTAAACGACGGCATGCGCAGTGAGGTGTTGTAAGAGGCATGAATCCGCCAATGGGATGACGGACGGTAACTGATGTCCACACCGGGGTATACCGTCATATTCATATTGCTCCAGGTATTTTTGACGGCTACGATGCCCGCAGAAACTGTCAATTTATTTAGTATTAAATTGTGCTCCAGATATCCGCTGATGTTCGTCCGGTTCAGGCCGAGGGTGTAGTCTCGGTCTGTACCACAGATGTGATGTGTCTGCGACAGAGGCTCGCCCAGGTTGCCGCTGACAAGGTCTTCATTCCGCAGTTCTGCACCGAAGGCGGTCCTGTTCCTGATACGGTCTGGATTTCCTGATTCCCAGTCGAAATAACTGTTGAGACTGACACCATAGACGTCAGTGCGGTTATAGTTGTATTTCATTTTGTCTGCTTGTCCACGATAGCCTTCATAACGGTCTTTGTTCTGATTCCAGTAGATGTTGCCGCTCAGGTGTAGTCGTCCACGCTTGTTCTCGCCTTGTATGGCTGTGTAAATTTTTGTGGTGTGCTCATATTGCTCATCTGCCTGCCATTTGGGTGAGGCGTAGAAGGTGCTTGATCCCCATCCTTTGTCGGCCATACCTGCATGCCAGTGAAGCCTCAGGTCGTTGTCTTCATACTGTCCCTGGTAGAAGGCCTTCGAGCCGCTGAAGTCTGTGTTCAGGTGTCCTGCCTTCGACCGGCTCCAACCGTCGCTGCGGCTGTAGTTCCCAGAGAGGGAATGGCTTAACGAGGAGAGTGGAGCGTGTTTCGAGGAGTGTGGAGTGAGTTTCGAGGAGTGCGGAGTGAGGAGTGTGGAGTGAGAATACCTGAAGCCGAGGTGGGCATAGCCGTATGATCCTCCTTCGGCGTGCAGAGTCATCTCATTCCTCTTTCCTCTTTCCTCTTTCCTCGAAACACCTTCCTCTTTCCACTTTCCACTTTCCATTGTCACGATGTTAATCGCTCCGACGAGCGATGATGTCCCATAGATCCTTCCTGCGGGCCCTTCAATCACCTCGATGCGTTCCACTTCGCTCAGGTCTACTGGCAAGTCCATCGCGTTGTGGCCGGTCTGGGGGTCACAGATGTTGATGCCGTTGAGCAACAGGATGATCTGCTCTGATGTGCCGCCTCGGATGGAGATGTCCGTCTGGGCACCGATAGGGCCTCGTTGCCTTACATCGACGCCGACAGCGTATTTCAGTAAGTCGTTAATACTTTGTACTGGGGCCTGCGCAAAGTCGGCACGTTCCAGTACAGTGACCATTCTCGCAGCCTGACTCTTGGTCAGGGGCGCCCTCGAGCCGGTCACGCTGACCTCCTCGAGCATCATCTCGCGGGCTGTCGTGGTGGCTGTCGAGTCGGTCACCACGGGGTCCGTGCTGACACTCTCAGCCGAGGCATAGGTCAGCGTTGCTACGGAGAGCACGCTGCACACCACCTCCCGGCCCAGACAGGCGAACAGCGAGTAGCCCTTGTTCCCGAAATGATGGAACACGAGCACTTGGCGCTTGTTGAATGTTGGCTTGTACATGTTGTGTGATAATAAAATTGATGGCTTCCCTTATCGAAAAGCGGTGCAAAGTTACGAATAAAGTTCCAATCTTGGCGGGAAGTGATAAGATGAACCTTAGTTATTAACGAAAATTAAAGAAGACGGGTTCCCTAAAAGCCTTAAACTATACCTATTTAATATTAATACGGTTAATTGATGTTAAATACGGGACATTTGTCAGCAGAAAAGTCTTTCGATTGATAAGAAATGAGTATCTTTGCATTGTTCTTTAACTGACAGATGATAGAAAAAAGCCTCATTGGAATGAAGTATTTGTATATATTGCTTTTTAGTCTCCTCTGTGGAAAACCGTTGCTCGCACAGCAGTCCGATGGCATGGAGCGGAATCTCCCAAGGGTGGCATTGCGCACCAATCTTTTGTACGATGCTACGTTGTCTCCTAATCTGGGTGTTGATGTAAGGGTCGACTCCACTTGGACTGTTGGTCTGTTGGCAGGAATGAATGCCTGGGATATAGATAAGGAAAAGAACAAGAAATGGCGTCACATGCTTTTTTCTTTTCGGGCACGAAAGTATGTGAATGACTCCGTCTTCCATAAAGGCTATTTTGAGGCTGATGCCATCTACAGCCATTTCAACGTGGGTAATGTTAAGTTCCCGTTGGGACTTTATAAGACCGTCCGTGAGCGCCGGTTGCAGGGCGACTTGTTGGCTCTCGGAGGGAAGTATGGTTATTCTTGGATCTTGAGTCGTGACTGGCGTATTGAGGCCGAGGCTGGTGTGGCCATTGGCTATGCCTGGTTTAAGGAGTACGACTGTCCGCACTGTGGCACGTATTACGGTAAGGATGACCGTATATTCCTTCTGCCCCAGTTGGGCGTTAATATCGTGTATATCATTAACTGACAATAATAAAAAAGGGAATAGATATGAAGAATCATTTTAAGTATGTCATGATGGGGCTGACGGCCCTTGTTGGAACGGTCTCCCTCGGTGGCTGCTCCTCAAGCGAAGATGTGGACATCAACCCGGGCTACGACCCAGAAACTGGAAGAGTGAGGGCAGAGTTCGTCTTTAATGTGACGCAGCCGGAAGAACGGACGCGTCAGGTAAGCGAAGTCGTCGGCAACGGCGTCTTCCAGGGCATCAATGAGATGTATTTGTTCTGTTTCAATAATGCTCCAGGCAACAATAGCGCGGTTGACGCGAATCATACTTTTCCCCTTGATGACCTGGGAAAGCCGGAACCGACCCATACCAGTGGTACGCCCAACTCCAGCAAGGTCTATACCTTGTATATCCCTACGGGCACCAGCGACTTCCTGTTCTATGCGACCGTCAATGATGCCGAGAAAAATGGCAAGCCCGGCTACTATGGTAAGTTGAATAAGACCTACACCGGCAATGTCAATAGTGTGAACGACATTACCTTCCGTCTGGCCGACCGTGTGGAGAAAGCCTCCGACTTTACGGCTCCTCAGACTACGCTGGCTGGCATCCTGAACGGCATCGTCGGCGTGGGCATTACCTCGCCGGAGACCTTGAAGTGGTCTGCCACAAGCGGTACGGCAAACGGTGAACTGGCACCCCTTGGTGATGTCTATGACAAGTTCGTCGCCAATGCCAGCGATGGCGATTTCCGTCAGGGCTCTTCTACTTCCATCAAGAATATGGTGGGCGAACTGTTCCGAGTTGTCAATGATATCTATACCAAATCGACTAACGCGACGGCCAAGGCCCTGTCGGAGGCCATCCTTAAGAAGATCGCCGAAAACTTTACGGTGACATCTTCTGGCACGCCGGCAACCTATCAATGGGAGGACAGTTATGCTTCTGGCACCTCGTCTGCTGTTGTGAATTATCCGACATCCCTCGGCGTCCCCGACGGCTGTGCTATTCTTGAGTTCAATAACGCAACAGGAGAATTTGTCTTCAGGAACAGCAATGCGACGATGTCAAAAGTGTCTGTTGAGTATAATGATGTGACTTATCCGGCCGAGTTGACTTATTACTGTAATTCAGGTCTTTGGCAGTCTATCACCACTAAGGAGGCCGCCTCTTACCCGACATCAGCAGGAGAGTGGATGAAGGCCGTTTCCTGGACCTCCAACGGTTGGAATAGTGATGCCGTCTCTTCCTCGACTCGTGCTGTGGCTATGAAGGAGAATATCACCTATGGCGTTTCTCAGTTAAAAGCCACCATCCAGCGTAACGTAGAGAATACCTTCACCGACAATGCTGCTGCCATCAGTGGTGGGTCTGCGTCAAACAATGTGTTCAGTGGTACTGGTGAAAGCGGAGTCTCTTTCACGGTGACAGGCATCCTCATAGGAGGACAACCTGACGTGGCACAGTTTGAGTATCTGCCCAAGAGCACCTCTTTTAATAAGGTGATATACGACCAGTTCCCCGATTTGTCCAACTGTGAGTTGCCGGCCTCGGATAATGGCAAGACGGTGACGAACTATACACTTGTCCTGGATAACTTCACAGTCGGTGAGACCCAGTCCAAGGTATATATTGCACTTGAGGTGATGGCTAATAAGGATTTCTATGGCCTGAATGGATTCATTAATGCAGGGCAGAAGTTCTACCTCATCGGTGAACTCGACCCGCTGTCGACTTCGTTGGAACCTGTTGACTGGACCAAACAGACCAGTTTCGGTAGTGGTGATACGGGCTATGGCAAGGACCGTGTGTTCATCCGTGATGCTGTCACTACGGCCACCTTCACGATTGGCAAGGATGCTCTGCAACGGGCTTACTCAACGATCCCTGACCTGCGTTCTACACAGATGTTCTTCGGCTTGTCTGTGGATCTGGAATGGAAGGCTGGCCTGAACTTTAATGTGATTATTGACTGAGAGAGATGAAGAGCATAGTCAGCATCATCTTTGGGATGGTTATGGCGGTCGTATTCTCTGGCTGCTCGGCGATTGATGAAGACCTGAGCGACTGTGATGAGACATTGAAACTGGATTACGAACTGCATCTGGTGACCAACCTGTCTATCGAACTCCAGAAAGAGTTGGATAAGAAGACTGATGCCCGGCTGTTGGAGGCGCTGAGGAGATATCTTTCTCCTGTTTTCTCTGACTATGCCCATGACTTGGACCTCTCGTTCTACGACACTCAGGGCGATTTCGCCCGTCTGCATCATGAACAGCACCAGATGGATGCCAACGAGATGAGTTATACACTCTATATCCCTTACCGTGATTACATGCATCTGGCGACCGCAAATGTGGATGGAAACGGGATCGTCACCCAAGAAGGGGGCAATCATTGTCGAACGGCGCAGTTCCTGCAGTCTCGCAGTGATACCATCAGTACTCATAAGACAGGCCTGTTCACAGCAAGAGAGGCCATCAGGATGAAGAAAAATGATGACCAGACGATCTTTGTACGTCTGTATATGGCAAACTGTGCCGCCGGTCTGATCCTCGATACCAGCAAGGCAACCCTTAAGGACCTGAAAGTGTTTGCCACGGGGTTTGCCACATCTTTTAATATAGCAGACAGTTCGTATGTCTATTCCGAAAGACCGCCGATGATTGTGACAGATAAGATCAATACGGGCAGCGACAACCAGCAGTGCTTCTGTACCGTCAATTTCCCGTCAAAGAATCCGTCAGGTCCGTCGACGCGTCTTGTGACTGAAGTGGAAGACCCTCGTGCCTCTATCGATGCTCCTGATGCCCTGTGGGAGTTACACGTTTATGCCTTTTTGGCTGATGGGACTGTGACGAAGAGCGTCATAGGAGTCAAGAATCCTTTGCTGGCAGCGCAGTTGAAGATTCTCCATGCCCGGATGTCTTCCGATGGCAGTCTGGAGTCTGACGAGCCGGGATTGGCAGTCAGCGTCACCCTCGACTGGAAAGAGGCAGGGCATCATGAAGTGCCATTGTAAAGGTGAAAAAGTGAAAAGGTGAAAAAGAGTTGATGTGATGAAGATAGAGAAACTCATAGTACGAATAACGCTGTTGGCAGCCCTGGCGGGATGTGCCGACCGTGAGGTTGAGGAGCCGGTAGTTACTGCCGAAGACTCGCCTGTCTCTGTGAGTCTCGCTCTTTCCTTGCCTGATGTCGGTGCCGGGACACGTATGGCCGACCCTGTCGTACAGCCGTCCTATGCAGACTTCCGTGGCCTGAAGGATGTGCGTATTATCCCGTTTAAGGTGGCAGGAACCATCGCGAAAGACCATCTCCCCTTCGTCTATGATGAGTTGAGCGGTGATGGTACGGGACGGGTGACCGGCAAGCCGACAGCCCTGACGCCATCGGCATACTATTATTATCCTGACTGTCCTTTCTGGTCTGGCACGGCCTCTGTGTTGTTCTATGGCCGTGGCGCCAACTCCGTGCAGGAGGGCAGCGAGGCCATCCCGGCTAGTGACAAGGCTTATTACGGCTCTGCCATCACGAATTATCTGGATGCCAATGGCCCCTCACAGATCCGCTTCAGTCCGGAACAGATCAGCGCCTCTGTGACGCCCGGCAGCCGTGCTAAGGCCTTAGCCGACTATCTGACAGCCGTTGCCAACACCCCAGGATGGGCGACTACGGAAGACCCCAAGTTGAAAGCCCTCTACAAAGACTTCATCCATAAGGACGATGGGGGCAACTATGCTGTGCTCGGTGGCTCTTCCGCCAGCCTCAGGGCATTTCTGGAGGAATTGTATGAAGAGGTGGGGCTGGCAGAGACTGAGGCTGTCTCTACAGTCGTCACCGCAATCCGTAACAATATCAAGTCTGGTGCGAATGTTGATGACAAGGGACATGTGACTTTGACCACTTGGTCTGGAACGCCTCTCACAGACTATCCCGCTCAGATTGGTCTGCCCGATGGGGCTGCGGCCATTCAATGGAACGGTTCTGCCTTTACGGCACAGACCCAGACCACTGTTGAGACGGCTATTACCAGTGTCGACCGGTTCTCATGGCCGGCAGAACTCTGCTATTATGGCAATAGTACGATTCAGACTTCTGGTGAAAAGATTGAGGAATCAGTCTACCGTAGTGCGACAAAATGGAGTGAGGTGCTGGCTCATTATGACGCGGGGTCGGTAGTGACATCTTCCACGAAGTCGGCTGTGATGGTCTCTCCGGTGCAGTACGGCGTGGCTCGACTGAGTGTCCGGCTCAAGCGTATTGCCGTCACACCTTTTGTGGATGCTAATGGCGACTTGGTGAGTTTCGATAACACCTACTATCCCCTGACTGCCGTCATCGTGGGCGGGCAGTATCCTGTGGGCTTTGATTTCCGGCCTGAGACCGTGCAGCCCTGGCCGTCGGGAGAAGAGGAGGTGAAGGCCATGACAGACCAACAGTATTTTGTCTTCGACAGTCAGGTCAAGACCAAGAAGGTATCCACAGACACTGGCAGTGATACGTATGATTATTACTGTCTGAGCAATACGGCCGATGAGGGGTGTACGAACACCCTTGTCTTCCAGAACTATGAGAAGAGGAACGTGAAGATCGTCCTGGAATTCGAGAATCGAAGTGATAAGAAGTTTATAGGTTATGATGGAGTCGTCTATCCTGGTACGAAGTTCTATCTGATCGGTGAGGTGAACCCTTCGGCGGCAACGACCAATACGACAGCCGAGAACAAGAACCGAGTCTTTACCCAGGACTATACGACGACGTTCGATGTGATTGTAGAGAACTTCAAGAGTGCCTATAACGTGATGCCTGACCTGTTGGCACCCCGTATGGAGATCGGCGTGAAGGTCGAGAACTGGGAGACCATCAGACCTACGACGGTGGAGTTGCTGAAGAATTGAAAAGGTGAAAAAGTGAAAAGTTGAAAGAATGATGAATATAATGAGATATAGATGTTTTGGGCTGAGGGCCTTGTTCCTGTTGCCGGTGCTGCTGATGTTGTGCGTCAGCTGCAGCGACGATGAGGAGGAATACGTGCCTAAGCTCAATATCTATGTCTATGCCCCTGACCGTGCGACGGTAACCCGTGGTGAGGTCGTGCCCACTGAAGAGGAAGCCCTGATCCATAACCTGCAGATATGGGTCTTCAGGAGCAGCGATCCGTCGAAGCTGGTGGCCAGCCTCACCCTCACCAAAGAGTCGGAGCTGCAGGGCCTGAACAGCAACAAGAGCGCCTCCTATAGTATCGCCCTGTCCGACAGGAGCTTTGCCGAGAAGCCTGAGCCGGTGGACGTCTATGTGCTGGCCAACGTCGGTTTCAATGAATACTTGGGAAGCGTCAATAGCAGTGACGTTCTGGAGAATGCGGTCTTTAACGGCGGCCATTTCTTCGGCTTCACGCAGGGCCCTTCCTATCAGGCCGTCTCCACCGTCCCCGCCGACAAGGGCGTTCCCATGTCGGGTGTGGCCCGTGGCAAGAGCGTCATCGACAGGAACAATGTCCTCCATGTCAACGAAGCGAACCTCAAACTGGTTCGTACCGTGTCGAAGATCCGCTTTGTGATGTCATCCATGGAAGGGTTGGAGCAGGTGTTCATAGACCGCATCACCCTGAATCCTGGGATGTTGTACAGTAAGGAACGCTTCTTCCTCAATGGCGACCATCCCAGCTACTGGGTGGAGGGGGCTCCCTTCACGGAGGAGGTGCTGTTGGTGAAGGGCGACCGCGTGAACCCTGTCGTACAGATAGAAGACCCCTCGGTCTATGCCTACAGCAGCTCGATGACGGATGTGTATTATGAGGATCTTGTCAACCAAGGCATCGCTGCCGGCGAGCTGACGGAGAAAGGTCCCATTTACCTGCCGGAGAGCGACAAGCGCCTGTCGGGCACCATCTGGTTCCGACTGGGTAGTACAGGACAGCTGATGTCGGCCTCCTTCTCCATGTCAACGGGTAATTTCCGGCGAAACCAGACGTGGGTTGTCTACGCCTACTATATGGGCTCCTCGAAACTGGAGATCAACACTGTGAAGGTGGTCGACTGGGAAGAGGTGGATCCCCCGTTTGATCATAATGTACCAAACTGGTAAGAGTGAGAAAGTGAAAAAGTTAAGAATGAGATATAAAAGTTGGTTATTCCTCCTGGCAGCCCTGCTGCTCGTCGCCTGTTCTGAAGAATCGGAACAGACGCTGCCCCCGGTGGACCCCCAGCCCAAGCCCGATACGCCGGCGCCTGTCCCAACGGAGGTCCCGCTGAATCTGGTGCGTGCCACCCGTGCTGGGGAGCCCTACGATGCTGCCACGGCGTGGGACGTCCATTCGCCCATCCAGTTCTTCCTGATGTCGGGTGCCACCGAGACCGCGATTACTCAGAAACGCGAGGGAGAGTTTTTCTATGATCCTGAGGCAGCGACACCGGGCTGGTATTCTTCCATCGGTATCAAGGACCCGCATAACTGTATCTACGGCTACTCTCCGGCTACGATCGGACTTTGTGCGATCAGCCCTGTCGACGGGTCGGCGTCCTATCGTGATGGGGCCATGATGAAGCTCACGAACCTGAGCGCCGCCTCCGGCAACGACCTCTGCGTGATCGTCGGCATACGGCACGGCACGACGAAAGCGGCGACGGATGATACACCAGAGAAGGGACAGTTCCACTTTGAGATGAAATCGGAGAACTATGTCAGCCTGTTGCTTGACCATCTCTTCGTCCGCGTCGACTTTAATATCAGTGTTGGCACGGAATACAGTAAGTTGCGTTTCATCAAGATCAAGAAAATGGAGTTGCAGTCGACCTACGAGCTGACGGGTGTCACCGTCAAGCTCACACCGACAGCGACGGACGTCAGCTATTCTACGGTGCCCGCCGCAGCCAATGCCCCGTCGACAGGTACGATCTACGACTTCACCCTGGATAACGACAATCCGGAAGGCAAGGAACTGGCGGTCGACGGTACCGTCTTCCCGGGCTTCTTCGCCCCGGGCGATGGGATTGCCACAGGACTGTCACTGGTTTGTACATACGATGTCTATGCCATCGATATTAAGAATAATAAAATAGGATCGCGTGTGCGCGAGGACTGTGTGGCTGTCAACGACTTGTCTGTACTGGCGGGCCTGGCTTCGTTGACTCGGGGCAAGCGGACGACCATCAACCTGACGGTTGAGCCAACCTACCTCTATCAGCTCTCCGACGACGAGATCGACAACCCGGGAATCAAAGTGAGTAGGGGTGATTGATAACTGAATAATGATATGTTGACAGATATGATACATAGGACAATGAAACGGACATCATGGATGAGATTGCTGCTGATGGCGGTAGTCCTTAATGTTCAATGTTCAGTGTTCAATGTCTTTGCCCAGATCACCATCGGCGGTAACGTCTATGGTGGCGGTAATGCTGGTTCGACGAAGGGAAGTACGAAAGTCACTGTGCATGCTGGTGATATCAATGCTGTCTATGGTGGCGCCCGTATGGCTGACGTGGAAGGCAATGCCTTTGTCAATATTGACGGTGAACATGCCTCTGACTATATCCTTATTAATAAGGTATATGGTGGTAATGATATCTCCGGTACCATCAGTGCTACGAATGCGGCAGTGCCTGAAGAGCTGAATCAGAAGACAGCGAATAAGATTGACGGCACCTGGGATGCCTTTGTGCGTGTCTCTACTAAGACAAAAACCGTTGAAGGCAAAGAGCAGGAAACCGACGATGCCAAGAAGATCTATATCGGTCAACTCTTTGGCGGTGGCAATGGTAACTATACTTATGGCTCTGAGACTGATGGTAATGATGTCATCCATATTCTTAAAGACGCTGAAACGGGCGCTGAAATTCTCAGGACCCAATTAGACATCCACCAGCCCGATTTGGGTAAGACCTATCTCGAACTCCTGGGCGGCTCTATTGTCAACGTCTTCGGTGGTGGCAACATGGCTACGGTGACCGAGGATGCTGTCATCCATCTGGATAATCCAAGTAAGGTGGTGAACCACATTAAAGTGAAGGACGGCAAAGAGGATGAAAGCGGTACTGACCTGTTGACCGAAGCCCGTTTCATCAAGATGGGCATCAACTACAAGTTCACCTATCCTAACAGCGGTGCTTTCCAGATCGGAAACCTCTTCGGTGGCAACAACAAGGTCGACATGGCCATTCAGCCCAGGTGGAACTTGTTGGGCGGTAAGGTGAGAAACCTCTATAGCGGTGGTAACGAGGGTCGTATGACCTGTCCGCAGGGGCTGCTGCTGGTCATCCCTGAAGCCTCTACGCTTACTGTCGACAATGTCTACGGCGGTTGCCGAAAGGCCGATGTGCGTCCGTTGGATGCTTCCGGCAAGGACGTGCCTAACGCACAGATCAAGTTGAAGGAGAATCCGACCGGTATTCCTGCAGGCTTTGCAGCGCGAACGAGAATTCTCGGCGGCAACATCAACAATGTCTATGGCGGTAACGATATCTCCGGTAATGTCTATGGTGGTAACACCGTGGCTATCCTGACCACTATCCATGGTAGTGTCTATGGTGGCGGTAACGGCTCGTATGCCTATACCGACAACCCGGCGCTGAAGAACGAACTCCTCTGGCGTGACTTCTATTATAATCCGAAGGACATTCTGGGCTTGAGTGGTGACACTTTCACCGGGGTATCCCTCCTCCTCCGAGGTACCAAAGAAAAGCCAGTCTTTGTCGAAGGTTCTGTCTTTGTGGGTGGTAACAGTGCCTCGTTGGATGAACTGACAGACATACCTAACCGTCAGGCCCATGTGAAGATCGGCTCGTATGTCACCATCGATAATCTGTTCCTCGGCAACAATGGCGAGAATATGGTGAAGACCAACGAAGCCGATGCTGAAGGCAGAGGTGAAGGTGTGCTGCGGACCTTCAAAAGAGATGACATCGCATCCAACAGTACGAAGTTCAACTCGATGAATTTGAAAGATGCCAAAGTCTTCGACAAATACATGGAGGGTTGTGCCATGAAGTTGTTGCCCAGTGTGGTGTTCGATGACGTCGAGGGTTATGTTCCTTATTCCAGCCAGTTCGGTTCTTTCTATTGTGGCGGTAACGTGGGTAGTATACTGACCAATGGTCTGACTGAAATCTCCTTCAATGAAAAGGTTATTATCTATGAAAAGTTCGTGGGTGGTTGTAACAGGGCAAATGTCGATGCTACAGATTACAATGCCGCTTATTATGGTGGTCTTCTTGGCAATCCTGACAGTAACGGCGATAAGTTGAAACTCAACTTCTCGCACCTGAAGATTCAGCCCATGCGTTGGAAGAATAAAAATGATAAGTCACAGGGGCTTGAGTGGAACACCGTCGTTTACAATTCAACGACAAAACAATTTGATAATGTGCCTAACGTTACGCCTACCGAGGAAGGCCAGAGTATACCAAGTACTGCTGACGACATTGACCGTCGTCTGAAAGGTGGTAACATCTACGGCGGTTGCTTCGAGTCTGGCCATGTGAATGGTAATGTCATCCTTAACATCAACGAGACGCTGATGGAGCGTGACAAGCTCTTTGATGTTGCGTCAAATGAGGGTGATATTCTGTATGAAAATCCGATTTCAGAATCGGGAAAATATACCATTACGAAGCGCAATACGGGTGTCATTCTCTCCGAACAGGGTATGGACGTACTCGGTGACGCCCTCAATGTGTTTGGTGCCGGTTACGGTGCCGACTCAGAGATCTGGGGCAGCACCACCATCAACCTGAACAAGGGTTATGTGTTCCAGATCTTCGGTGGCGGTGAGGCTGGTGCCATCGGTAAGGGAACTTATAACGAGCAGACCAAGAAGATGGAATACACCTACGATTCGAAATACAGCACCTATATCAACCTCAACGGCGACAAGCGCCTGTCTGGTGTGGCACGCGGTGCGAAGGGCGACGATAAGGACATGGCTGAGTGTGAGTTCATCTATGGCGGTGCCTTCGAGGGTGTCATCGCCGGTGATACGCACATCAACTTGAACAACGGTCGTATCTTCAACTCCTTCGCCGGCTCCTGTAATGCCGACATCCTCGGTCATACCGAGACCTACGTGGGAACCAATGGCTTCCCCTGGATCCGCGACCATATCTATGGTGGTAACGACCTGGGCGGCAGCATCTTGGCGACCAACAGCCCGACTTTCTCTGACCATATCCGTGACGAAGTCAAGGCCATGGTGGCAGAAGCCCGTCCTGTTTCATCTTATATGGAGTATACCCAGGGTAGGGTGAGGAATATCTTGGGTGGTTGTTTCGGTGATTATGACTATAAGGCTGATGCTTATAAGAACCGCATCACCAATAAACCCTATCTGCATAATGCTTTCGTTAATATCAGACCCATCACCAACGCTAACAGTGTGATAGAGCGCGTCTTCGGTGCAGGAGAAGGTTTTTCCGGTGACCGTGACGGCGACAAGTCGCAGGACCACAGTTATGTGCTGATCGATATCCCCGATGGCATCACGAATTTCACTGATATGGAGATCTTCGGTGCGGGTGCCTATAACGGTCTCGGCATGCGCTATCCTGCGAAAGATACGTTTGACGGCACTGTCGACCCTAACGAGGCCACTGCCGTCATCGACCTGTTGCGTGGTAAGGTGAGTGCCGCCTATGGCGGTAGTTACGAGGAAGGTATCACCCGCCGTACCCTCGTCAACGTGCCTGAGAAGTCTACTATTAAGATCAATAACATCTTCGGTGGCGCATACGGCATGCACATTCTCCCGCCTTGTGATGTATATGAGGCAAACGTGAACTATCAGGGTGGAGATGCCCGTGTGAATGGCGCTATCTATGGTGGTAACAATAACGTGCGCCGTACGCTCTATGCCAAGATTAATGTTTCTGCACCGGTACTGAAGGAAAATGGATATTCAGGCACCGTCTACGGTGCTGGCCGTGGTGACTATACATGGGCGGAATACACCGAGGTGAACCTCAATAAGGGCGCCAATGTCTGGGAGGTCTATGGTGGCGGTGAATTGGGTAATGTGCTCAATGCCGAGAGTGTGCAGAAGTACCTGCAACTCTATAGTGGTCAGCCGGCAGACATGGTGGCCAATGAAGACGATTATTGGAGAAATCCTGATAAATGGGAAGGTGGCACTGTTGGCGGTACACTGAAGGCTGCGTATAAGACTGAATGGCTGGAAGCCTGGAAGGATGCATGGACTATCGGCGACTATTATGATCCTATTGGAGAATTCAAGAGATATGCCTATCATGACGAAAAGCCATATCAATACACCAACCTCCTCAATCCACTTGTCAGGGTGGCAGAGATGGACGACCGTGATTATAGTAAGTTGACGGACGACCAGAAGGCCAGAATATATAAGAGGTATAACACCAACGTGATCATCCATGAAGGTGCTACTGTCGGCAGTTATGTCTATGGTGGCGGATATGGATCGGAACCGAATACATTGACAGGTGGTGTCTATGGCTCTACCTATGTTGCCCTGCTCGGCGGCACGGTCGTAAAGGATATCTATGCGGCAGGTACCACCGGTAGTGTGACCGATGTCTTCGCCGCAGGCTTCACCGCCACGGCTAACGCTTATGTCGATGGTGGTATGGTACGTAATGTCTACGGCGGTGGCTGGCGTGGTAGCGTGGGCTATCACGAGGGACTCATCAGCGACGTGGCCAACAATGCGGGCGACCGTAGCGGTGATACCCATGTCGTCGTCGGTAACCTCAACGGAACCAGTTTCCTCAATGGCGTTCCTGCCATCAACCGTAATGTCTACGGCGGTGGTGAGGGTGGTGGCATCTTCGGTACGGCTTATGTCACGATCAACAACGGACGCATCGGCTATCGTTATAAGAATAATGAATATGTGGAGGAACTCGACGACGTGAAGGCCGGTGACAACCTGCTCGACCGGAGCGGTAATGTCTTCGGTGGCGGTTATGTGGCCAACAGTTATGTCGACTTCTCCGATGTCAAGGTGTATGGCGGTGTCATCCGTGGTGGCCTTTATGGCGGCGGTGAGGTCGGCCCGATCGGTCGTGGTACGGTGAAGAATGGTGCTGCAGCACCTGACGGTACCTTCATCAACGGCGAGGCGAAGATCTACAAGCCTGGTGGCACCCGGGTGTCCCTGTTCCGTGGTCATGTGCTGCGTGATGTCTTTGGGGGTGGCCGAGGCTTCGACAACTGGAACGGTGAAGGTTATATGACCGATGAAGAGAAGAAGACCATGGACCTCAGTTCCAAGGGCTATGTCTTCGGAAAGACCGAAGTGCGCATCCTCGGTGGTGAGGTGGGTACCGCGGCCGGTGTTGCCGACGGTTTCGGCAATGTCTTCGGTGGCGGTAACGTAGGCTATGTCTATAGCGGCACAGGTCAGAAATCCGCTGCCGACGGCTATTATTATCATGGTAGCGAGTTGACAGAAGACTGTAGCGTGGTCATCACACCATGGTGTCAGGCCAAGAGCGACATCACGATTCCCAATGGTGGCGGTACCTATCAGGCCGGCCAGTTCGTTCCGGCCTCTGACCTCGACAGGCTTCAGAACAAGTCGTCAGCCCACAGCACTTACTGGGACAAACTGGACCTCTCCGGTGTCATCGTCCATAATGCCATCTTTGCCGGTGGTAACGTGACGGTAGGCGATGCCGGCATCTATGCCAACGAGAAGACCGTGCACGGCAATGTGTCTGCCAATGTGGTCGACATCTACAACCGCGACCTCGTCACGATTGGTGCTGAGCATGTGGGTGGTATCTATGGCGACGGTAACCTGACACTCGTCGACGGCTATCGTGAGTTGAACATCACCAACTACGGCACCGACTACTATGGCATGTCGGATAATATCAGTCTGGAGGACTATTATAAACTGACTGACCGTGAGCGTGCCTACTTCGCCCTGGAGTATCAGTGCATCAATGCTTATGAGGCGACGAGTGCCAGCGGAACCAAGAGTTATGCCAAAGGTCAGCGTATCACCGAGGAAGTCTATAATGCACTCGACGACCAGTACAAGGGCAATTGGCAACTGTGGGGCTTCTGCTCTATCTATGCCGGTCGTCTGATGAACACCATCCAGCGTGCTGACTTCTGCGGCATCTTCGGTAGCCGTCTCGTCATGCAGGGTGCCAAGGACCGTGTGCCCAGCGTGGCCGACAAGACCGACTACACCGTGAACCGTGTGGGTGAGGTCTCGCTTAATCAGGTCCAGACCCTCGCCGGTGAGAGCGATCCGGCGTTCCGGTCCCACGGTAACTATTTCGGCATTTACAGTGTCGTGAACTACATGGGAGGTCTGACCAGCGATGTGGACTTCTATGGGACGACACGTGTCACCGACAATAACAACTATCCTGCCGACGGCAAGACCTTCTACCAGTGGAAGGAGGCCTTCCCGAAGGAGCGTAAGCGTAACAACGGTAAGGTGGCCAACAGCGTGGCCCTCGCCTCGGGTGTCTATCTGGAACTGACCACCGAGAAGAGCACGCCGGAGAAAAAGGACTGGGGCTACATCACCGGTGTGGCTCAACTGGAACTGATCAATGTGAAGACCGGTCTCGGCGGCGGTTATGTCTATGCCAAGAATGTGCATGGCACCCGCTCTGCCTCTGGCAACGACCAAACCGTCCTCTCCTCTTATAATAAACAGTCCAGCGCTCATGCCAAGGCTGTCACGAATAAGGTGTTCACCTATAGCGATACCGACCTGAAGGAAGTGGAGACCTCCGGTAACTTCGTGCATAACGTGAAGCAGATCATCGACGACTGCTATCCCACCAGCAATGCCTACAAGGGTGCGAATGCCGCCCCCGCCCATTACTGGTTCATCCGTGGTACCAGTTACGTCTACGATCAGTATATCACCGCCTATACCGGTGTGGCTAACGCCTACAGCAAGGCCCAGAAGATACCTCTGAACATCAATGCAGCCTCTTATGGTAAGATGAAACTCGAGGACGTGAAGGTGAACCTCTACGCCTACTATTACTCTACCGAGGCCAACGAGAAAGACCGCACGCCGCTGCAGAATACCGATGAGACCAAGGATAACTACAGCGTGCTGGTCAACAACGATGTGACCTATCATCTCAACGACTCCATCAGTTATTGGGACTGGATGCAGTTGAGTGAGGTAGACCAGCGTCACTTCGTCGCCGACACCTATCTGACCATCGCCGAGTGTAAGATCGGCGACAAGACCTATCCGGAGGGAACGGTACTCCTGCCCGCCGACTACGAGAAGTTGAAGGCCGCCCATCCGACGGTCTACCATGTCGCCAAGGAGGAGAATGTCGACTTCGACTTCGTCTTCCGCCGTTCCAACAACCTGACTCACGACCTCGGCTACGTCGTCACCTATGCTGTCGACAACCCGAGTGCCTGGAACACACAGGATCCCAACTGCACCTACTCACCCATCTCGACGGGTGTCTACGGCCAGCGCTTCTATGAGGCAGGTGAGGTCATCGACAAGACCACTCGCGACGACTATGAGAGCATGGGCAGCCATAAGCCTGCCGATACGGCTGACCGGAAACAGGCAAAGATGGCTGAGGCCTGGGTCACCAAGCAGGATGTGACCTTCACCGACGGCGACAAGACCTATCACTTCATCGCCGGCACGCCGTTGTGCAAGGAGGACTACTCTGCCGCTACCTGGACGACCATCGCGTCGCAGGTGGAGCAGGCCCGTGTCTGCACCGGTACCATTGAGTTCGACGGGCAATACGCCAGCAAGTCGATGCTCTTTGGAGAGATTCTGACGACAGAGCGTTACAACGAGGTCGTGGATGTGTATGTGAGCGACTTCGGCGGGACGAGGGAAGCAGCCATCGCTGAGGTGAACAAGATGGTAAGCCCGGCCTACATCTGTTACCAGGAGGGTTACTATGGCGGCGGATTCTTCGAGGCCGGACAGAAGTACACGGCCCTGAAGGCATGGTCGTCGCTCTCTACCGAGGACCGTCAGAACTTCCGCTTCAACTATGACGCCTTCAACCTGCTCATCGACCCGGACTACTCCGGTAACATGAAACTCTACGACAATAACCAGTCACCGTTCCGCTACTCGTCGGTACAGCCTATCGACTATCAGGCGGTGTACTCGCATGCCGAGGCATTGAACTATACCGACAACAATGGTGTCTCTCATACTGTCAGCAACGGCGATGTCATCGACCGTGAGCAGTACGAGGCCATCCCCAACGAGCAGTACCATTACTCGCCGGTGAAGGTCGATGGCAATACGGTCTATGTGGTCAATATGGCCTTTGTCCGTGGCGACCAGCCGTACACCGTCGGACAGGTCATCTCTGCCGAGGCTTACAGTTATCTGACCGACGACCAGAAGAGTCATGTGACCGCCCTCTCGTTCAGCGACAGCGAGTTGAACAATACCTATTATTACTGTCGTGCGGACTACCGCATCAGCAACGACGTGAACGGCCATGCCGTGACAGATGTCCGTACCGGCTCGACCATCGGCAAGGGTGGTGACGTACGTCCCGGTGTGCTCATCAGTCAGGACAACTACAAGCAGTTGTCGAACCTCCAGAAGCATTTCACCATCCAGGGTAATGCTCCTGAGGAACTGACCACGCTCTATGTCGCCGGACAGTCGGATGTCTTCGACCTGCAGAAGGACCGTATCATCACCGTCATCTTCAGTTACGACTATACTGAGAGCGACGAGAGCGGTACGCATATCGAGCCGATCTCTGAGCGCCATATCGTCAATATCCATATCCACTTCGAGAGTGGTGTGCCCGAGATTGGCAACCTCCGCTCGCCGGCTACTGTCCTGCCGGGCGACTATGTGGGACTCTTCCAGCCCACCGTGAAGCCGGGTGCCTATGAGATCATGGGCGGCGGCTGGGAGGTCTTCGAGAACGAGGAGGACGCCGAGCGCCACCGCAATGGCAGGGAGTTCACCAACAAGACACCGGTCTACTGGTATCAGGACGGTCAGTATCTGGCCTACTACGCCAAGACCTACCTCGGTAAGACCTATTCCAATGCCGTACCGTTCAGCGTGGCCAACTACCACGACCTGCGGGAGGTGATGGCCGACACGGAGTTCCATCTGCATATCGACCATCCCGATGTGAAGCGTAACAGTAAGATCTACCTGAACGACTATACTGGCGACGCCAAGAGTGGCATCGACTTGCTGCGTGACTTCTTCGACCTCAGCGTCAGCGGTCTCAGCGGCCACGCACCGCTCAACGACCGGGTGAAGGCAGGCAACCACCTCGACTTCCTCCTCCATGCCGACCAGTCGCCGAAGGCATATGCCGACTGGACACCGCTTGGCGATGAGACGAACTGCTTCGCCGGTACGCTCCATGGCGAGGGCTATACCGTCAGCGGACTCAACAAGTCGCTCTTCGGCAACCTCTGCGGCCATGTCTACAACCTCGGTGCCAGCGGCTCGTTCACCTCTGCCGGTATCGCCGATACGGGCGACGGCTATGTGGAGAACTGCTGGGTGAAGACCAGCGCCACCCCCGATGCCAATGTCTACGCCGTCTTCGGCAATCCGAGTGACCAGGTCAGCACGACGCGACAGATAGAGAACTGTTACTATACCACCGCCACAGGCGACTACAAGACCGCCAACAGCAGTCACGGCATCGCACGTCGCATGACGGAACAGCAGTTCTACAACGGTGAGGTGGCCTACAACCTGAACGGCTTCTTCCTGAAGGAGCGTTACAACCGTCAGGCTGCCGCTGCCGACAAGGTCGACACCTACGGCTATGTGGAGAACCGCTACTCGAACGATGACATCGACTTCCTCTATGCCGACGGTGTGATTCCTGAAAACGATGATGTCCGTCTGAAGACCAACGACGACGGCAGCCTCACTTACCAGCCGCTGTGGCCCGACGACTATCTCTTCTTCGGACAGTCGCTCACCTATGGCTACCAGTACGCTGGTGTGGGTACTCATCAGGAGGTGCCGTCGCATCAGAACAAGACGGGCGACTGCCATACGCTTCAGACGGTTCCAGAGTCGAACCGCGTCTTCCGTACACCGGCCTACTTCGGCAACAAGAAGTTGGGAACCTTCCACTTCAACCCGTATGCCATCATGGCTGCCAAGTCGGCCGACGGACAGCACGAGGCCTACCCGGGCATGACGGCCGTCGACTTCACGGGCTATAACGACAAGGGCTACAGCAAGACCCTCGATGCCGACGGCATCTTCTACAGTCCTGTCTTCGACGCTACGGTCAGCCTCGCCGGCGTGGCTAATGCCGACGAGACGAGGAACCTGCTGGTGTACTCGCCAGTGCCAACTCCGGCCGAGACTGTTACGGCTGATGCCGTCCCGGATAACGGAACAGTCCTGACGACGTACTTCACGGAGCCGGAGATGGTCGAGAAGGAGGCTGATGCGACGACGGGCATGAAGGCTGAATACCGCGCTGTCGATGCGCTGACGGCTAATGACATCGCTGGCATCCACGGTCATCTGGTCTATCGCAGCGGCGGCAAACTGTACACCACGCTCGACCATGTGCTCGTCGACCGTAACGATTTCAACTGTCCTATCAAGTACACCCTCGGCAGTGATAACCGCATGTGGTACCAGCGCACTCCCGATAACTTTGTCGACGAGAAGAAGGGCTGGGAGGCTGTCAGCCTGCCGTTCAGCGCCGAGTTGGTGACGACGCCCGACAAGGGTGAGATCACCCACTTCTACAATGGCAGCGCAACGGGTCATGAGTACTGGCTGCGTGAGTTCAAGGGCGGTTCCGTCTCGACGGCTGACGCTCATACCTTCGTCGCCAACATGACGAAGCCCGATGCCGGTATGGCGAAGAAGTACTATACCAATACCTTCCTCTGGGATTACTATTACAGTTATGACAGTTATTGGGATGTGCACCAGGATGAGTACCAGAAGACGTACTACAAGGATGAGCACGTCTACAGCGGCTATCCTTACAGTGCGGCAGGAGCGCCCTACATCATCGGTCTGCCGGGCAGCCGCTACTATGAGTTCGACCTCAGTGGAACGTTCAATCCCAAGAACACGCATACAGACATTTCTAGGCTCAGTCAGCAGGAAGTCATCTTCGCTTCCGAGCCGGGCATCTCCATTGCGGTCAGCGACGACGAACTGACGCCTGTCAAGGCCTCCGGCTACCAGTTCCAGCCTAACTATAGCAATACCACGCTGCAGGCTGCCGGCACAGGCTATGTGCTGGCTGCTGATGGTGGCAGTTTCGACAAGAACGCTGCCGGTGCCGTCGTCGAGGCCTTCCGTCCGTACTTCGTCATGGCCGCCAACGGTACTCGAGGCGTGTCCAGCGATATTGAGCGCATCGTCTTCGGTGAGGACGACAGCAAGATGAATGCCGACGAGCACGGCGACCCGAGGCTGGGTGACAGCGGCACGCTGATTATCTATGCCAAGAAGGGCCATATCATCGTCGAGTCGACCCTCGGCTACACCACCGATGTACGTATCGTCACGCCGGCTGGCATCACGGTGAGCACCTTCTCCGTCAAGCCGGGTGGTACCGTCAAGGTTCAGGCCGACTTCTCAGGCATGTATGTCGTCTACACGGCCGACGGACAGTATATGAAGAAGGTTGCGGTTAAGCGAGAATAAAGCATAAGCCCGCTTATGCTTTATCGAGCGTGAGCAAACTAAAACGAGGTTTAAGGTTGCGGTTAAGCGAGAATAAAGTATAAGCGTAAGTGACGAGAATCGTTCATCAATGAAATTAAATAAGGTCGTGACAAAGTGAAAACCTGCAGAGAATTTGAATTTAAGGATGTGCCGGCAGGCTATCAGATCTGCTTCACCGCGGAGTGCCCGATGCGGGAAGCCTGCCTGCGGTGGAAGGCCGGACAGAAGGTGACGGCAGAGAAGAAGTGGGGCCCGGCCATCTATCCGACGGCCCTCGAGGCCGACGGCACCTGCCAGTACTTCCACAAGATGGAACCCAAGCGGATGGCATGGGGATTCGACCAGTTGTTCTATAATGTCCTGGCCCGCGACGATAAGAGTCTCAGGACAGACCTGAAGAAATACCTCGGCGGCAAGACGCCCTACTACCGTTATAACCGGGGTGACAAACTGCTCACGCCTGAGCAGCAGGCCTGGATTATCCGACGCTTTGAGAGCGCCGGCTATACCAAGGACCTCGAGTTCGACGGCTACGTCACCACCTACGACTTCCATCATAGGTAACCGTTTTTTATCCTGCATATCCTGCACTGCCCCAGTAAAATGGGGCAGTTTGCGTTGGTTATCCTGCACGCTATCCTGCACCCATCCTGCACCTTTTTCGGCCTTTTTCGCCCCTGAAAACCGCCCAAACGAAACTTTAACTAACTTTAACTATAGTTCCAACTTTGGTTCCAATGCCTGAAACTATTGGTTTCAACGGTTGGTACTACGGGTGTCAAACCTTGGCACTGACAGTTCCAGCCGTTAGCACCGATAGTGCAACCTATTGGCACTTTTGCAGGGCCTGAAAACCACAGCAAATATCATGATTATTTATTATCTTTGCAGTCGGAAACCATCAAATTCACAAATTATGAAGATTACAAAAATGAAGACAAAGAACGGTGAACTCGGTTCACCAGTGACCATCGAACTGGACGCCATTGTTGAACGAATGTGCTCCGAATCTACTCGTGAAGCCGTGCGGGAGATCGCCTCTGAGGCCCACTCCCGCCTGCTTGATCCTAAGAACAACCAGTTGCTGGGGGCGCTGGGAGCATCAGACCGACTGCCGAGAATCGTCTTCAGCGCCACCTTTGGCAAGGGTGGCTTCGACGATCTCCGCTCGATGACGGGACTGCTGCTGATGGATGTCAGTTGTCCGAAGGGCATGGAGGAGGTCGAGGCCGTCAGAAAGCGGGTGTCGGCGGTGCCTTACACGGTGCTCGCCTTTGCCGGCAGCAGTAGGAAGACGCTGAAGGTGGTGATGCGTGTGGCCTATGCTGACGGATACGAGTCGCAGACGTCCGGGGAGTATCTGACCCTGCTGCAGAAGGCCCAGCAGACGGCGGTGCCCATCTACCAGACGCTGGCCCAGTGCGAACTCCGTGTCCAGCAGTTGTCGTGGTGGTCGGGCTGTCGCCTGAGCCACGACCCTTGTCTCTTCTATCGTGCTGACGCTCAGCCACTTCCCGTGGTCCGTGAGACGCAGGGCGTGCTGGCGCCATATACGGGAGTCCAGATCGAAGACGACGGTTCGGTGCAGTTACGTCCCCAAGGTGACGAGCGCGAACGGCTGCGGACGGAGTTCTATACCTGTCTTCAGCACGCCATCGAGGCCCATCCCGAGAGTGATGCCGATGAGGCCCTCGTGGTGACGCTCGCCGACTACTGCCGTAAGGCAGGCCTGGCCGAAGAGGCCTGTGTGAAGCGCACTCTGTGGCTCTCGCGGGTCCGTCTGAGTGAGGATGTGGTACGGAAGATCTTCCGTGCGGCCTACGCCAAGCCCTATGAGGGCAAATTGATCTCGCAGATGAATGAGAAGGAACGCGTCGCGCGGACCATCCGTGAGTTTATGACCCGCCGCTATCAGTTGCGCTACAATGAGATCAAGCAGATGGTCGAGTTCCGTCTGAACGACCAGACCTACCAGCCTTGGCAACCGTTGACGGACCGCGACCAGAAACGGATCGCCTTCGAGGAGATGCTGGAGGGCGGTCACGGGTGGTCGATGGATATTGAATTATATGTACATTCTGCGATGGTACCGACCTATAATCCCATCCTCGAATTCCTGGGTGGAGTAGGGAAGTGGGACGGCAAGCATGACTACATCGAGGACTTCGCCCGTCGTCTGAAGACCGACTACGACCGTTGGCCGCATTTCTTCCACCGCTGGTTCCTGGCGATGGTGGCCCAGGCGCTGAACAAGAACCGCGACTATGGTAACTCGGTGGTGCCGCTACTCATCGGCCCGCAGGCTCTGAAGAAGTCGAGTTTCTGTCGGAACATCCTGCCATACGCCCTCCGAGAGTATTATATGGATGACATAAAACTTGACAATCCGGAGCAGGTGGAGCGCGTGTTGAGTCGTATGTGGCTGGTGAATATCGAGGAGTACAATGCGAAGACGGAACGGGAGCAGGCCAAGATCAAACGCCTGCTGACGGAGAAGGATGTTCAGGTGCGGAAGATGCGCTCCGACCAGTATGTGATGAAGCCCCGCCTCTGTTCGTTCATCGCCACCACCAACGACAGTCAGCCCCTGACGGACCCCACGGGCTCACGCCGTTATCTGTGTGTTGAGGTGACGGGCCAGGCAGATATGTCGGGCACCATCAACTACCGTCAGATGTACGCCCAGGCGCTGGCAGAACTGGAGCGGGGCGACATCTACTGGTTCACCAACGAAGACGAACAGGAGATCACCCAGCACAACCAGCGGCATCAACTGATGACATCGGTGGATGATATCCTCTCGAGCCTCTATCTGCCGGCAGAACATCATAGGGAATTTTTTATGACAACGACGGATATCCAGCAGCATCTCCGCAAGCATCTGGTTGCTGCCGATGTGCCCACCATCCGTAAACTGGGTCTCGCCCTGAAGCGCCAGCATTATCCCAGCGGATCTCAGGATGGGGTGCATGGTTACTATCTCAAAGACCGACGTGCATCCTGCCGTTTTTAGGCCAGAAGTGCAGGATGGCAGGAAAATTCACAAAAACTACCCGGTATTTTGCCGCTTAAATGGTTCTTTTAACAATTTTTTAACGCAAACATTTGCGCAATCGCGATTATTTTTTTACTTTTGCATTCGTATTATATAATATGAACGCAAGCAAATGCGTATAGAACGATAAAGAAACAAGGCTATGACCCAAGATATGGTGAAAATGATGTCACAAGATAAGATGATAGGTAAGCGGGAGATTCTTTCTTCTTCCCCTTCCCCCTGGCTCTCCCGATTCTTAAGGACGATGCTCCTGCTCCTGATGATAACCGCAGGAGCTTCCACGACGTGGGGACAGACGGACTTATCAGGAACGTATTATATTGCCACTGTGACTCATAGTGAAAATCCTGCTGAAAATTACTATCTGTGTCCTACGGAAGAATGGTATTATGATAATACAACCGAATACACTAGCACACCTAATGACAAACCATTTCTGACCACCTACAAATGTCGGGCTACTGAAGAGAATGAAAGTAAAGCCATCTGGGTTATCCAGAAACATCCTACATTGAATTATTACTATATCAAACACGGTAGTCAATACCTGACTTACAACGATGCATATTTTTCCAATGAGGGACGTGTACGTGTTCACCTTGAGGATAATCCAGAAGACGATGATTATGCGTTGTTTGCTATCAACTATCACTCCTCGTCAAAATCTTATGAAATATTTTCTAAATATGCTGATGATAATGATACATATATAGACACGAGCACCAACAAGGAAAGAAAATATCTAAATATCAATAAAGGAAACAAAGATAGTTTCCAAGGAAAAGATGACAAAGTAAATGACATTGAGACAGGTGGCATTATTGGTCTTTGGACTAATGGAGCTGCTGAAAATCAAGGTACTGGAAGGTTCTATCTTGAGGAATATTTTCCTCGCCCTACTTTTAGCTCTTCTTCTAAGGACGAGATAACGATAAGCCATTCGGAGGAGAATATGACCATCTATTATACCACTGATGATAGTAGTCCCACAACAACGCACAAGAATGGAAGTGGAACTGCCCCTCTTCAAGTTGATATGCCAGATAATGCTGTCAACCTTAAGGCGATAGCGGTAAAAGATAATCTGCCAACTTGTATTTCCAGTATACGAGTTGTGCCCAATGCAACTGTCACTTTGGATCCTTCATCATTTACATATAATGGCTCAGCACAAGAGCCGACTGTCACTGTAAAAGATGGCAATACTACCATTTCTTCCGATGAATATACCGTTGGTTACAACGATAATACCGACGCAGGAGATGCTACAGTCACGATTACCAACGCGACAGGTGGTACTTTTATTGTATATGGCTCCGCAACTTTCACCATCAGTCCAAAGCCCTTGACCATCACAGCTAATCCAAAGACAATTACCTATGGCGATGCGCCTGCTAATGATGGTGTGACATACGGTGAATTTGCTGGTACGGAAACCTCTGCGGTACTCACAGGAACGCTTGCCTATGACTACAACTATGAACAATATGGTGATGCGGGTGATTATGCCATTACACCCAGTGGATTATCTAATGATAATTACGATATCACTTTTGTTAATGGTACGTTGACTGTTAACCCTAAAGAGGTTGGCCTTACATGGAGTACTCCAACATCCTTCCCTTATGATGGTAGTAGTCATGCCCCCACTGCTAATGTCAACGATGCAGATTTAGTGAATGGTGACGTAGTGGGTGTTACTGTAACACCAACAGCTAAAGAGGGAAGTAGTCTTACAGACGGGAATGCTATTAACGCCGGCAGTTATACAGCTACAGCATCGTCTCTTACTGGTGAAAAAGCAGGCAACTATACGCTGCCAGCTGCTAATACCGCTGATTTCACGATTTCACCAGCTTCTCTTGCTATTGTTGCAAATAATATGGAAAAAGCGTATGGTACTGCTGATCCTACGCTGACTTATACGATGGAGCCGGAGACTCTTGTGTCGGGCAATACTATTACAGGAGCATTGGCTCGCGAAGCTGGTGAGACGATGGGCACTTATGCTATTCAACAAGGAGATTTGTCTGCAGGTAGCAATTACACCATTACGTTCACAGGAGCAACCTTCACTATCACCAAAGGAATATTGACAGTCACTGCTAAATCAAAGACAATTATCTATGGTGATGAACCTGCTAACGGAGGAGTGGAGTATGAAGGCTTTGCCAGCACTGAGGACGAAACTGTTCTTGAAGGAACGCTTGCCTATGCCTGTGATTATACTCAGTATGGCGATGCGGGCAATTACACCATTACGCCCAGTGGTCTGACAGCAACTAACTACAATATCACTTTTGTTCCAGGAACGTTAACGGTTAATCCTAAAGAGGTGGAACTTACTTGGAGCACACCTACATCCTTCGATTATGATGGTGAGGCTCATGCTCTAACAGCCAATGCTTCAGGGATGGTAAATGGTGATGAAATAGGTGTTACCGTGACCACAACGGCCAAGGAGGGTAGTAGTCTTACGGAAGGAAAAGCAATTAATGCTGGTAGCTATACGGCCACAGCATCGTCTTTTACTGGTGATAAGGCAGGCAACTATACGCCGCCAGTTGTCAACACTCAGGATTTCACGATTGCCAAGATTGGCATTACACCAACTGTCACCCTTGACGGCTGGACTTATGGTGAGACAGCCGCAACACCATCGGTGACAGGGAACACAGAAAATGGCGCAGTGACCTATACCTACAAAGTAAAAGATGCAGATGATGGTACCTATATTGATACTCAACCCACAAATGCCGGCACATATACTGTGAAAGCTAGCATTGCTGCAACAACCAACTACGAGGCTGCCTCAGCAACAGCAGACTTTACTATTGAAAAGGCAATATTGACTGCATCTGTTACCCTATCTGGTTGGACTTATGGCGAGACAGCTGCAACACCATCGGTGACAGAGAACACAGGAAATGGCGCAGTGACCTATACCTACAAAGTAAAAGATGCAGATGATGGCACCTATACAGAGACTCAACCTTCAGATGCCGGCACATATACTGTGAAAGCTAGCATTGCTGCCACAACCAATTACGAGGCAGCGACAGTAACATCAGACTTCGCGATAGCAAAGGCAACTTTGGTAGCATCTGTGACTCTCGACGGCTGGACTTATGGTGAGACAGCTGCAATACCATCGGTTACAGGCAATACAGAAAATGGTGCTGTGACTTATATGTACAAGGTAAAAGAAACTGCAGAAGACACCTATACAGAGACTCAGCCTACAGATGCAGGAAGTTATACGGTGAAGGTTATAATTGCCACCACAACTAACTATTTAGCGGGTGAGGCAACTGCCGATTTTACCATCTCTCCCAAAAGCATTGGTGATGGTACAACGCCTGCTGATGGCCTTATTATCAATGTGGATAATAATAATGTTGTTACTATTACAGGTCTCACGGAAGATACGGATTTCACTGTCTCAGGACCTGTTGAGGAAGACGGAAATCAGCTGTGGACTATCAAAGGAATAGGAAACTATAAAGATGAAGCGAAGGTAATGCGAATCGTCTTGGATTTCTATAATACAGGCGTTGATACAGGTGAGAATGTTAAGGACTTAGCTGCTTTCCAGCCGTCGACGGATTTGGTGATTTCCGGTAAGGATGTATATATTGTGACTGACGTGAATCTGACTAAGAATAAGGTGGTGTTGTCTAAGATTGCCTATGCTCCGAAAGACAAGCCAGTTTTGTTGCTGACGGATCTGGAAGGAACAGATCTAAAGACCACTGCTGGTGTCGCAGCAACCCCAATTCAGGTTGAAACGGGAGATGAGGCTGATACCAGTGGGAATATTTTAAAAAGAGTGTCAGGAACTGAGGGCTTGCAAGTAACCTTTGGTAAGGTCTTTTTGTTCTATTTAGGGAAGTTCGTACTTACCACAGAAGGTACACTGGAAGCAGGTAGTTTCTATTTTGACAATCCAAATCCACCAAGCAGATCAGCTGCTGGTGTGCGACTGAGTATCGTCATTGATGAGACAACCGATATTGATGGAATCAAAGAATATGATAATACAGGAACAGCTATTGACAGATGGTACTCTCTCGATGGTCGCCGCCTTAACGGTAAGCCCACCAAGAAAGGTCTGTATATCAAGAACGGCCAAAAGGTAGTAGTAAAGTAAACAATAAACCTATGAAAGAGATAAATGTAAACAATATGGTACAAGGTATAAAACAAAATATGAGTACAATAAGATACATACGAATCCTTTTCATTATGCTGGCACTCTTTGTGGGTACAGCGAGTGAAGCGTGGGCTTATGAGAAGCTTGACCCAGTAAACGGCATAACTGTTTATGTGGACAAGACTCCCAGTAATATCGGAGGAACTATTGTCGTTAGCGAAGTTGTCGATGACACTGACACAGACGGGAAAAAAGTGACTTTAACAATTACCCCTCCAACAGGCTATTCTATTTCTGAAAACCTGATCACGGCTGTGCCTGTAAAAAATATAAGTACAACTCGTACAGGAACCCCAGACTTGATGGAAGACCCATTGGATATTACTGGTGAAGGTAGTAACAAGTATTCATTTGTTTTGCCGGCAGCTTATACGGCAGCTTATGTAAAAGTCGCATTTAAGCAAGGAACAATTGATGAAAATATCAAGTTTATCAGATCATTATCTGAGATTACCGACCCGAATAAACAATACGAAATGGTAGCAGATATTGATGCTTCAGGCTTCGATGGTTTCGATTTCAAAGATGCGAATAATAACCCGTTACCATTCTCTGGCACTCTCGATGGCGGTCTTTTTAAGATTAAAAAGCTTTCGACCCCGTTGTTTGCCACAATCAATGATGGTACGGTGAAGAATGTCATTTTGGAAGGTGTAAATATCAGTAGTGGCGACAGCGATGGTGATGCAGGTGCTATCTGTTGTAAGGCGGAAGGAACTTCGCGTATCTATAATTGTGGCATTTTGCCAACGAGTGTCGTTAGGAATGATCCCGAGGATGCGAAAAAGATAACCGGTTTTAGTGGCAGTTCCGTTAGTGGCGACCGCTATGTGGGTGGCCTTGTGGGTTTTCTTGACGGTACAGCGCGTGTCATCAATTGTTTCAGCTATGCTAATATCACGGGTGGTACGAATGTGGGTGGTATTGTCGGGTATAACAATCAAACCACCACTTCTGCTAATGGTAATCAAAAGACAATGGTGATGAACTGTATGTTCTATGGTGACATCACCGGAGGTTCAAACAAGGCCCCTATCTATAATGGAACGGAAATTTCTAACGCAGGTGATAATGGTGTTGGCAATTACAACTATTTCTGGGGAGGTGCCTCTTATGTAACTGGTACAAATAATAATCCAGACATACAGACCTATAACTGTGCTTTGCTGGCCGAGACGCGCTTTCTGCAGCGCTTCGAGTTCTTCCGTCATCTGCTGAACAGTCATCTACAATTGGCTGAATGGTGGGTTACGGGCACCCCGTACCATAAGGATAAGAGCGAGATGACGGAGATGATGAAATGGGTGTTGGAGCCTTCGCAGTTGGATGCGGATAGTAAATGTCCATTCCCCATTCTGAAAGTCCCTGGCTATTATCCTTCGGTCGTGAATATTGATGCTGAGAATGCTCCTACAACAACTGAACGAAATAAAGGAGGTCGGCTTGGCACACTTTCTGTCAGTATTCGTATGGGTTCTGGTGGTGAGGAATTTGGTCCCCCAACAGGAGCCACTATTACAAGATCGTCACTTACATTGACTATTACTGATAAAGACCCTGACCACTATAACTTCAATTACGGCAAGGTGCAATTGCCTTATTACAATGATGTAGGTACGAAAAACTATAATGGTTATCGTGTGGTGACGGGTTGGAAGATTGTCAGCATTACGGGTGGCACGCCGGGCTCGTTTACGCAAGGCGAATATGATGCGACGGCAGATGCAGACGGCAATATCACCAAAGCACCCTACAATTTTGCAGACCGCCACTGTACCAATAAAGACCTCTATGGGAGTGGTGGCAGCAATCGCGTCTTCAACCAAGGTGCTTATTGGGATGTACCCGAAGGAGTCACGGCTATTACCATTGAGCCTTATTGGGCGAAAGCAGCGTATGTGGCGGATTCGTATGCTGATGTGGTATATAGTACGGATATGAAAACCAGAAAGAATGTCTCTAATGTTGGTGGCGGACAAATCTATACTAATGGTTCTTCTTATTCAATTGCTGGTGAATCGCAGAAAGTTTTTACTTCTATTAAGAATGCTGTTGAAGATGCAAATGGACTCAATAAGCCTACATCAAACACGGTTAACGATTATGCGGTAGTGCTTGTGGGTAATGTCCATCAATATACGGGAGATAAACAATCTATTGGTGACAATTACAAATATACTGTTACTACCATAGACCTTGATGGTGACAATGAACCGGATTATTCATTTATGTTACGAGATGATAACCGCAATGATGTGCATCCATTAAAATGGGATTTCCTGAACCTTGTTGGTCTTGGCATGGCGCAGAAATCAACTGGAGGAACGGGTACCTATAACTTAGGAATCTTGTGCCTTAAAGGTTGGTTCGAAGTAACTAACACCGCCCTCTTCCGCGTCACACAAATGGAGTACGAACATTCCAGCAGAACCTCAACAGACGCAATTATTCTGCAGGGCGGTGTCATGGAGCAATGGGTAAGCTACAATCAGAAAGGAAGATCAAATAATATACCCTATATTCATGTAGGTGGTAACGTGTGGTTCAAGGAATTCCACACGGGCTGTCACCAAGATAAAAATCAAACAAGCGGAGGTAATCAATTCCAACCAACTAAGCACTCTCCAATTTCGGTTACTGGTGGCGATTTTGATGAGTTCTACCTCACGGGTCTTTATGTAGCCAATTCCGGTATGAACAATTACGCAGACAACGCCGAGTGCTACATCAACGGCGGTCAGTTTGGCATCGTATGCGGTGCTGCTATGGAGGGTATTGGTACGGCAGGTGGTAATGACGGTAATATCATATGGCAGATACAGAATGCAGACATCAAGGAGTTCTATGCTGGTGGTCTTAATGCAGCTAAGCCAGTCGAGGGCAATCTTACCACAGTTATTGAAGGAGGATATATCAAGCAGTTCTGCGGCGGACCGAAGTTCGGTGATATGAACATAGGCAAAACGGTAAAAACTACCGCTAAAGACTGTACATTTGATACTTTCTATGGTGCGGGTTACGGCGGCAACTCCTACAATCGTTATGCGCCGTCCAATATAAACAATATTAATGGTGACTATGGTACAAACAACTGGAATACATTCTTAAACAACAATTACAAAAAAAATTACAAGGAGGGATATGGTGTATCTGTGACTTATAGCACCCAGTATCTGCCTATGTCGAATAACTATCAGAATGTTGCGCGTTTGCTTGTTGACTATGTGAGCTTCTCTTTGGCTAAAACTAGAGATGTCACTTCTAAACTTACTGGATGTACCATCAACAAAAACTTCTATGGCGGTGGCAATCTTGGTATGGTGGACGGTCCTGTCACTTCAACACTTACTGATTGTACGGTGACTGAAAGCGTATTTGGTGCCGGTTATTCTGGTACCTTGCCTAAAGTTGAGGTAAGGAATACAGGTAATTTCGTAAAAGCACCTTTTTATAATCAAAATTTGGGAACCTACTTTGATCCGGATGTTCCCGGTAGTGAAGAATATACATGGGAACATGTGGCAAGTGTTACTTCATCCAATGCTATTGACACGAACGGTAAAAAACTTCGTACAGACAAAGACCTAACAACCCTTGGTACTGTAACAGGTCAGGTGACGCTGAATATTGAAGGAACAACCACTGTAGGGGGATGTGTCTATGGTGGTGGTGCGGAGAGTGATGTACAATATAAAGACGATGATATTATTAAGACAGCAAGCACACGTGTGAATGTCAATGGTGGTACGATATCCAAGGACGTCTATGGTGGCGGTATGGGAGAAAAGACAGTTGTGGCTAATGACGTCGAGGTGAATATTGGTAAGGCACCAGAGGGAAATGAAACGGCATATACAGGAAGCGCTACTATCAAAGGCAGCGTTTATGGCGGTAGTGCCTTTGGTGCTGTAAATGCCAGATCTACGAAAGCCCCTGATGGCAATGTGACAGAATATTATCCTCAAAACGGCAAGACGACCAAAGTTAACGTCCTGAAAGGTACTGTCAACGGCAGTGTGTTCGGTGGTGGACTGGGACAGCGTGGAACTAACTCCGAAAATCCCGGTATTGCTGCTAATGTCTATGGCCCTGTGACGGTGACGGTTGAAGGTGGTACAGCAGGAAAAGTGTTTGGGTGTAATGATCAGAATGGTGCTCCTCAGAGCACTGTGGCTGTTCTGATTACAAATACCGCAGCTCCCACTACTGAAATTCCAAATCCTATAGGCAGTGTATATGGCGGCGGTAATCTGGCTGATTATACAGGTAGTCCTACCGTGAGAATGGACAACGGAACAGTTGGATATCTCTATGGCGGTGGATTGGGAAGTTCGGCTATTATTACAGGTAATACTAGCGTGACTCTGACTAACGGAACGGTTAAAAATGACGTATATGGAGGTGGTGAAGAGGCTTCCGTAACGGGAACTGTTACTGTGAATATACAGGGCGGCACTGTGACCAACGACGTCTATGGCGGCGGTGCTCTGGCCGACACGAATACTGCCAACTGGGTTAGTGGAAATCTAGTTTATTCGTATCTGCCAGTTACAGGGCTAACAACAGGTACATCTTCCGTTGACGGGTATTACACGCTTTCGGAAGGTGTCTACTCGCCAGCTTCCGGTAAAGCAGCTGCAAACACAGATTATTATGAGATGCAAAACACTACTGCCGTCAATTTGGTTGCTGGTACTATCAACGGTAATGTCTATGGTGGCGGCCTTGGCCGTAAGGCTAAAGCGGCAGTGGATGGACAACCGGCTCAAGGAACAGAAGGTGATGAAGGATACGTGCCAGCCGTTCCGGCGCAGGCTGCTGTTACGGCAGTGGAAGCCTTGGTCTATGGTAACGTGACGCTGAAGTTGAATGATGGTGTCGATCCAGCAGCAAAAGGATGTGTCGTGAAAGGTAAACTCTTCGGATGTAACAATGTAAATGGTACGCCGAAGGGAAATGTCGAGGTGCATGTTTATGCTACACAGAGTGCGACAACAGACAAGATACAGACGAAGGCTAGAAACAAGACCGCATCCCCAATTACTGGCGCATACGATGTCGTAGCAGTCTATGGCGGTGGCAATGAGGCTGCATACGTTCCCGAATCACCATACAATGGCACCACTGGCTCGAAGAGTCAGGTCATCATTGAGGGGTGTAACTACACCAGTATCGAAACTGTCTATGGTGGTGGTAACGCGGCTGCCGTGCCAGAATCGAATGTACAAGTTTTAGGTGCCTACGAGATTGGCTATGTCTATGGCGGTGGCAACGGTAAGGACAATCTGAGCGACGGAACGGCCAATCCTGGTGCCGATATTGGACAGTATAACAACAACGGAACCCTGGTGACTTACGGTACGGGTATTCCTAGTACCACGCTGACTGCAGGCTATATCCATGAGGCTTATGGTGGTAGTAATCAGAAGGGTGTCATTAAGGGAAGCATTAACCTTGTGACCAATCCCATAGAAAGTAGTGCTACTGGTTATTGTTGTGACTTGGCATTGGAGAAGGTCGTAGGTGCAGGTAAATATGCCGACATTGAGGGTGATGTCATACTTGTCATGGGTTGTATGCCAGAGTCTAAGACTGCTGAGGTCTTTGGCGGCGCTGACGAAGCGAATGTAAAAGGTAACGTGGAACTGACGATTACCAGCGGAACGTTTGGCAAAGTGTTTGGTGGTAATAACCTGGGTGGTGCTATCCTTGGACATATCATTCTGAACATAGAAGAAACAGGTTGTCATCCCATTAAGATTGATGAGTTGTATTTGGGTGGTAATCAGGCGGCATACTCTATCTACGGATATTATGACAGCGGAACTACGAATGCTGTTGGCAAACCCGTCTATCTGCCAAGGACTTCAGCAAGCGATGCGCATACTGCTGTGACTAATCCTGCTACTGATGCCAATCATTCATTCCCTTATGCTCAACCTGTGTTGAACGTCATCTCATGTACCTATATCGGTAAGGTGTTCGGTGGGGGATTGGGTGTACCAGCCACCATGTATGCCAACCCGACGGTGAGCATTAATATGATTCCGGGCACATTTGCCAGCAGTATTCCTTCTACTACTGATAATCCGAATAAGTTGGGTGAAATAGGTACTGTCTATGGTGGTGGTAATGCTGCAGATGTCGTTGGCGATCCCACAGTGAATATTGGAACGGCTGCCACTGTCGATTTGGTATCCACATCCACTACAGGAAACACAGTATTAGGCGCCTATATCACAGGCAATGTGTTTGGCGGTGGCATGGGTAAAGATGACACCTTCACGTGTGAGAAAGCCATGGTAGGAAAAGATGGCGACGGTATAAACAATCCCGATGGCGGAACAACGGTTAATATCGGCAATGGTATAGTAATGGGTAACGTCTATGGCGGCGGTGAGATTGGTCGCGTAGAAAAGAATACCGTGGTGACGATAGGCCTCGAGTCCGGAACTGGCACACCAGTTATTAAGGGTGATGTGTTTGGTGGAGGAAAGGGCTTGGAAACTCATGGCTATGCTGCTTTGGTACGTGGCAATCCTACAGTTACCATTCAGGGCAAGGCCAAGATTGGACATAACGTCTATGGCGGTGGTGAGATTGCCTCTGTGGCCAGGTATAAAGTTCCTAAAACTCCAGAAGAAGTAGCGGCTGCTATCGCTGAGGGATATGATGCGGTATTAGATATGCCGTATGTATTGGCAGACCCAGACCATCCAAGTGGCAAATGTAAGGTTATCGTTAAAGGAGATGCTGAGATAGGCCCTGACAATATGCAGATGACAAAAGCAGATGGTCCCGATGACATGGGGCATGTATTTGGTGCAGGTAAGGGCATTCTGCCTAAAGAATATTCTTACACTGCAGAAGATGATGCAAATATGCCCAAGCGTATGATTAATGAGAATGGCGAAAATAAATGGCAATATTTTCATTCACAGGAAGACTATATTACATTTATTCAAACGCTCGCCTTATCTAGTTATACCGAGGTGTCCATCGAAGGAAACGCCTTTGTCAAGGGTTCAGTTTATGGTGGCAGTGAGAATGGTCTTGTACAGTTCGACACCAAAGTGTATATCAAGAATGGACAGATTGGTAATGGTGATGGCGTGAACGGACGCTATAGTGATAGTGACTGGAGTTCTGAATCATTAGCTGAATGCGCAAGTTGGAAATATGGAATAGAAGAAGGTGAAGGCGATAATAAAAAGACTATCTATGCACCTTATGACCCGTATGCTAATGCAACGGGAGATTTGGATCAATACAGCAGTGGAAAATCGACAGCAGGCGGCAGACGTGTTGCTTCCGATGGTCATACCTTTTACGGTAATGTATTCGGTGGTGGCTCAGGTAGTGTGCCTTACTTCGATACAACAGAGGGTATCAGCAAATACCTTCCCAGTGCAGGACTTGTAAGGGGCGACTCATACGTGGAAATCAGCGGTGGTCATATCCTGACGAACGTCTATGGTGGTAACGAGGCTACCAATGTGTTGGGTACGGCTCATGTTACCATGACGGGCGGATCGATTGGCGTGCCGCGTACGGCTCAGCAGATTAAGGATCATCCTGTGACTTGTTACCTCTTCGGTGCAGGAAAGGGTGACCAGCGTATCTACTTCAACAAGGAAACGAATGTGAAGGATGCTATCGTTAAGGTTGAGGGCGGTAGGATTTATGGATCTGTATTCGGCGGTGGTGAGGATGGTCACGTACTGAGAAACACGTCGGTTACCATAGGCAAGACTGATGGTGCAGGTCCGACTATTGGTACGGTCGGTTCCACATACGTGGATGGTAACGTGTTCGGTGGTGGTCGTGGATTTGGTGGTGAGGCATTGACCGCCGGTAATGTAGGCGGCTCTGTTGATTTGACCATCAATGGTGGTACTATGCTTGGTTCTATCTATGGCGGTGGACGTTTGGCCTCTGTGGGCTATGGCTTGTACTTGACTACTGAGAAAGGCTTTGGCGCTAATAATGACGATGGATATGGTAAAATGCAGGACGATGGATATAGCGATTGGACTAAAGGTGAAGATGGTCAATATACTCGTACTGAAATTAGCGGCTTCAAGCGCGGTTATATCACCGTGACGGTTAATGGCGGAACGATCGGTAAGGAGTTTGCAAACGATGCGGAGGGCGAGCATAGTGGAAATGTGTTTGGCGGCTCTATGGGACGTCTCACCAAACTTGACGGTACTCCTTTCGATCGTGCTGATCATTGGGCATTGTTGGCAACAGCGAAGTCGACGACGGTTAATATCAATGGCGGTACCATTAAGCGCAGCGTCTATGGCGGTGGTGAGATGGGTACAGTAACTACGAATGCCACTGTGAATGTCTCTGGCGGTACCATCGGAACCTCCGGCAAGGGCGGTGCTGAATTCGGTAACGTCTATGGCGGCGGTAAGGGCTATGTGGATCCTGCCGGTAGCAATTATGTGACTGCAGGTATCATTAAGGGCAATACGAAGGTGACCATCAATTCTGGCACTAACGGCGAACCTAAGATATACCATAATATATATGGTGGTGGTGCATACGGTTCTGTAGGTACTATCACATACGGCAATGCAACTTATATTCCTAATCAGACTGCTGCGGTTTCAAATATGCCGACTGCTTGGGAAAGAGCAGCCGAAGGAACTACTCAAGTGAATACCGGTACAGCCGAGGTTTATGTCTATGGCGGTACTATCGGTACGAATGGTGATGAGAACGGTATGATTTTCGGATCGTCTCGTGGTGATGTGGGTGCTCCGAATTCTATCCACGATAAACTGGCATGGGTCTATGATGCCAATGTGGTGATTGGAACCTCTAGTTCTAATGACGGTCCTCAGATCAGGGGCTCTGTCTATGGCAGTGGTGAGAATGGTCATACTTTCAATGATGCTAAGGTTACACTCCATAGTGGAACTATCGGTATAAGCAGCGGTGAGACTATTGGATCTTACTCTGGTGCAGCATATCCATATCGCGGTAATCTCTATGGCGGTGGTTGCGGTACGGACCAGTATGATTCCAACAACGATGGTACCGAGGATTCTTACAACGCATTAGCAGGTGTTGTTTATGGAGATACTCAAGTTACTATTAATGGTGGTCAGGTAGTTCGCAATGTCTATGGTGCTGGTGCTATGGGATCGGTGGGTAAAACTGTTACTACCGAAGGCGTTTCGAAAACCACAGGTGGTTTGGCTACGATTAGCATCAGCGGCGGCCAAATCGGTGTCGACGGTACTGCCGGAGATGGTAATGTCTTTGGTGCGGCTCGTGGTGATGCTGACGCAACAAGTAACGAGTTTGCTTTGGTGAGAAAAGAAACCAGGGTTTCTGTTACAGGTGGCAATGTCAAAGGCAACGTTTATGGTGGCGGCGAGTTAGGCTGTGTAGGAACGTATACCATGTCTTCTAACATGAGGACGTTTACATGGCAAGATACTGACTGTACTCCCAATACTGCTGGCAATAGTAAGAACACAGGCCTTTGCAATGTTACAATCAATGGCAGTTCTGCTGTCGTTAAAGGTAATGTGTTCGGAGCAGGCAAGGGTAAGGACGACACCTTTTGGTGTGAGAAAGGTATTGCGTACAGCACGGATGTCAGTGTTATCAACGGTACCGTGAATGGTAATGTTTATGGCGGCGGTGAGGTTGGCCGTGTGGAAACTGACGCTAAAGTGAAGATCGGCATTGCACCAGGAGAAGGAGGTGTTAAAAGTGAGCCCACTATCAATGGTAGCGTCTTCGGTGGCGGTGCCGGCGTAGAGACTCATGGTTACTCGGCTCTGGTGCGTGGTAATACTACAGTCACCGTTGACCAATATGCTCATGTGGGTCATAGTGTCTATGGTGGTGGAGAGATCGCCTCTGTGGGCAAATATGGTCTTGATGAACACAAAATGCCGTCGATATTGCAAGGTGGTGGCTATTGTTATGTAACCGTTAAGGGCAATGCTGCCATTGCAGACGATGTCTATGGTGCTGGTAAGGGTGTCACCCCGCATTTCGATAAGGACAATACTGACCAATCGAAACGGTCTAGACGTATGACTCTCAAGAATGAATGGGAATCTTTAGCTGGAGATGCTCGATTTGACTGGGATTATTTCCAGACGGAATCCGATTATTCTACCTATCTTGAAACGCTGGCTTTGGCCACTCATCCTGAAGTGACCATCGACGAAAGTGCCAACATCAGCGGCTCTGTCTTTGGCGGTGGCGAACTGGGTCTTACCAAAGGTAGCGTCATTGTAACAATCAAGGGTGGTACAATCGCGGAGGATGTGTATGGCGGTGGTTCATTGGCCAATACGAACACGACGAGTACTGTTGATCTTGATGGTGATGGCAAAACGGAAACCGTTCATCCTACGACAAAGGTCAGTCTGCTTGGCGGAACCATCGAAGGTGATGCCTACGGTGGCGGTCTGGGTCGAAAGGAGTATGGCACAAAAGGCCAGGCCGGCTATGAGTCACCTGTGGAGGCTACGGTCTTTGGTGATGTGCTGGTAGAACTGAACAATAACAACAATGGTGGCGATGCTGATGGCAGTAAGAAAGGCTGCGCCGTTACCCGTGTGTTCGGCTGTAATAATCTGAACGGTACGCCGAAGGGTAAGGTTAAGGTTTATGTATATGCCACACAAAAGAAGGGCGCGGCAAATCTCAGTACTAAAGCCGACAAGAATACGAATACATACGATGTCAGAGCCGTCTATGGCGGTGGTAACCTGTCTCCCTACGAGCCGGATGATGCTTTATGGGTGGATGCTGACGATTATGCTGCGAATAAGGCTAAGGTAGATGCAGCCCGTCCTGAAGTCACGATCGACGGTTGCGACCTGACGAGTATCGAAACGGTGTACGGCGGTGGTAATGCTGCTCCTGTCCCTGCCACGTATGTGGTAGTGGAACGCTGCTACGAGATCAATGAGGTGTTCGGTGGCGGTAATGGTGCTGATGATTACTCCTTAACGAATGGCACAAATACGGTATGGTACAAGAACCCTGGAGCCAACGTGGGTTACTATGACTATACACGCCTTGTCACAGACCAAGATAAGGATGAAGATGGCAAGTTTATTGGAACAGGCTCTGGCACGGAGGCAGATCCGTATAAGAATATCGATAAAGAAAATGCCAGGACCAAGGTTAATAGGCAGTATCCTGATAATCATTACATGTATGGCTCTGGTATTGCCACTACGGAAATCAAGGGTGGTACGATACACACTGTCTATGGTGGCAGTAATTCGAGAGGTAATGTCAGGACGAAACTCTCGTCATCCTATTCAGGCATGTTTGATGACTGTCCGATGGTTATCAATACTACCTATGGTAGCGGAAAGAATGCTGAATCCGATGGAGAGGTAGAGGTGTTGTCGGATTGTGCCAAGGGTATTTCTGTGATGTTCGGCGGTGCCGAGAATGCAGATGTCGACAACGACATCAACCTCATCATCACCAATGGCTCGTCGTTACAGCGTGTGTTTGGCGGTAACAATACCAGTGGTGCCATTAATGGCTCCATCACCGTCACCATCAAGGAGGGCGGCTGTGAACCGATCCGTATCGGCGAATTGTATGCCGGCGGATTCTTAGCACCATATTCTATCTATGGATATAAGAAGACAAATGGTGTCTATGATACTGAAGAGGTGGAATATTTTGATGAGAATGACAATACAGTGAAGAAAAAGCTGCAACGAATACCGCTTGAGAGTGCATCAGAAGATGTAACTCCCAAAGCTAACCCGCGTATCAATGTCATCTCTGCTACTCGGATCGACAATATCTTCGGTGGTGGCTATCAGGCCAAGTTAGTTGCCGGGTAGGATTCTCGCAAAGTATGTGAAAGAGGATTTTGTCGGTGAACATAAAGATACGGATGGTAATGTGCTTTGGACTGGTGACCACATCGTGACGGAAGATGGGCCAGAAAAGGGCGATGGCATCCTTGCCATCGGCACTATCGGCAATGTCTACGGCGGTGGTAATATGGCCGATATCGTCGGCAATACGTATGTGGAGATAGGAACAGGTACGGAGCATAACGATGCCGGTGAACTCGTGGCAATCACTCCCGTTCGTAATGCTGCAACGATTACTGGTAATGTGTTCGGTGGCGGAAAGGGTAAGGCAGACACTTTCACATGTGAGAAAGCCGTGATAGGCATTGCTGATAGCCCAGACAAGACCATCGGTAACACGCATGTTACTATCGGTAACGGCACGGTGGGAACTCTCGACGATAATGAAAAACTTGTAGAGGGTACAGGTAATGTCTATGGCGGCGGCGAGATTGGTCGTGTGGAGAATAATACAAATGTGACGTTAGGTATCGAAAATGGTACAGGACCCGACATCAGAGGCTGCGTATTCGGTGCTGGTGCAGGTGTCAATACCCATGGCTACTCGGCACTGGTGCGTGGCGATGCAACTGTCCTCATTCAGGGTAATACTAAAGTTGGACAGAGTGTCTATGGCGGCGGTGAGATTGCTTCGGTAGGCAGATATAAGGTTGCTGATGCGGCTTATCACGCACAACATCCTGACGTAGAAATAGGACTTCCTTATTCGACGAATGAAGGTGGTATTTGTACCGTGACCATCAAGGGCAATGCCGAGATTGGTCCCGACAACATGAAGATGGTGACTGATACAGGCTGGCCTACCGACCAGGGACATGTGTTCGGTGCTGGTAAGGGTGTACTACCATACGAATTGACGAATACTACGGACAACAGACCAAGGCGTATGTGGCGTGTCAAGAGCACTGATACTGACTGGAACTCAGAATGGGATACTGATTTTGATGGATATATTGATGATGACAATATTATAAAATATAAAGATATTTGGGAATATTATGATGGTGAGGGGCAAGAGCCTGCTTATCTGAAGTATATTCAGTCTCTGGCTTTGACCACCACGACAGAAGTGACTATCGAAGGAAATGCTTTCGTGAAAGGTTCCGTATATGGTGGTAGCATGAACGGTCATGTGCAGGCTAATACACATGTGGTCATCGACGGTGATTGCCAGATCGGTAATGGTGACGGCGTGAACCGCCGTTATACTACTGATGAATGGGCTTCCCAGTCGTTGGCAGAGTGCGCTAGCTGGCCATACGGGCATGACACTGGTACTACTGATGAGAATGACAATAAGATTTACGAGTATCTGTCGTATGATGTCTATGATTATCAGCCTGGTACTACAAAGCCGAAACCAGCTTCCGACGGCCACACCTACTATGGTAATGTGTTTGGTGGCGGTAGTGGTCTCTTCCCGTACAAGCAGGATCCGGATTGGGCGGTCGTGAAGGAGGCACTTGGCAATAAGTCTAGGAAAGACCTTGGCTATTCCGATGGTGTATGGCTCCGTTCTGCCGGTGCTGTGTATGGCAATACCCATGTGGAAATCAAGGGCGGTCACGTTCTGACCAGCGTCTATGGAGGTAACGAGTGTACCGACGTAAAGGGTACCACGACTGTGGAAATGAGTGGCGGTACGCTGGGCGTTCCACGTACTCCGGATGAGATCAAGAAGCACCCGGTGACCTGCTATCTCTTCGGTGCAGGTAAGGGTGACCAGCGCATCAATTTCAACACCTGGACGAATGTCGAGAAAGCTATTGTGAAGATCACTGGTGGACATATCTTCGGCTCCGTCTTTGGTGGTGGTGAGGACGGTCACGTGCTGGGTGATGTGGAGATGACTATCAGCGGCGGCAATACCAAGATCGGAACGACAGGTACATCGTATGTGGATGGTAACATCTTCGGTGGTGGCCGTGGATTCAGTGGCGATGCACAGACGGCCGGTACCGTGGGTGGTGACATCAATATGACCATCAGCGGCGGTGAGATCCTTGGTTCTATCTACGGTGGAGGACGTCTGGCATCGGTGGGTACGGAATTCACTGACGCGGAGAGCCCGAACTATGGTAACATCGTGGAGGATGGAGAACCTATATATTATACTCAGGAAGATGCAGACGCATACAATCAGGAAAACAACCTGACGGAAGGAATGGAGGACTATAAGACCACAGAGAGTATCAAGATACCTGCTACGACTCATGGCCATATCACCATCAATATCAGCGGTGGTATCATCGGTAATACTGTCGGTAATGCTGAGTCTGGTAATGTCTTCGGTGGATCTATGGGACGTCTGAATCTTCTTAATGGTAATATTAATCCCATCTGGCCGAAGATGGCTCAGGTGAAGGAGACGAATGTCACCATCAGTGGCGATGCTGTCATTAAACGAAATGTCTATGGCGGTGGTGAGTTGGGAACGGTTCGTGATAATGCCACAGTGAATATTAATGGCGGTACCGTCAACCGTGATGTCTATGGTGCTGGTTACGGAAGTAAGGACTATGAGACCAAGACCAAGATTACTGTCAAAGAACCGGATTCAAATCAGCCTAGTGGATACAAAGATCAGAATTATGTATTCACACCGATGATTTTTGCCGGTTGCGTGGGTCAGAATACCTATGTGAATATCGCTGGCGGTCAGGTCAAGAAGAGTGTCTATGGCGGTGGCGAGATGGCCTCTGTGGGTATCATGGACTGCAGGGTCAAGATTGATAACAATGCCACAGATCCGGTATATACTGAAGGTACTGATAAATATGTCTATGAGCATTTCCATTCGCACCTTGATGAGAACAATGGCTTCGCCCTGAGTTGGCCGTTCCATTTCGAGAATTCACCAGGCTATATCGGTGCGACACATGTGAATATCACAGGTGGCCGTATCGGTCTCAATGGTGAAGATAATAAAGAAGAAAATAATCCTTTTGAAGACTTAGACAATGGTGATGTGTATGGCGGTGGTAAGGGTATTGCCGGCGAATACAAGAACTATGTGTACTGTGCTAATGTGGGTTCTGCCGAGGTTACTATAGCTTATCCTGCAGGCAACACTGCAACTCCTTCAAACTATATGGAAAGCAATTTCATCGAGTGTATCGCCGGAGCCGTCTATGGCGGTGCCGAGAACGGTCATGTCATGGGCGACACGAAGTTGACGCTGAAGAATGGTTTGATAGGTCACTCTATGTACGGCGGCGGTAGTGGTAAGGGAACGTTCACGACGACTCTTAATAAGATTACCGGTGTTACCGTTAAGACAAACAACACCCCGACATCTACAGTAACGCCTCCGACACAAACGGAGACCACATACGATGCCGAAATCTATAGTATCACGGCCGGTAAAGTGTTCGGAAACACCAATGTCGTAATGAACGGTGGCTATGTGGTACGTAATGTCTATGGCGGCGGTAACCTGGGCTCTGTCGGTAAGGGTAACTATGCCGGTGGAACGGATGATTATTCGTACTACAACAATGGAGCAAGGTCTGGCTATGGCGAGACGCTGGATGGTAATCTGTGGGATAAAAGCAGTGATCCGAGCAAGGCCTTCATGAACAGCGGTGTCTCTAATGTGACGATCAATGGCGGAACGGTGGGATATATTGACTTTGATAATGTTTCGGGTTATACGTATTCTGGTCTGCCATACGGTAACGTCTTCGGCGGCTGCCGCGGTGAGTCTGCACCTAATATCGGAGAGTCGCCACGTTATCTCTATTGTCCGACGTTCTTCTCCGGCTATGTCAATGAGACAAATGTGACAATCGGAGCTGCTAACAGCAGCGAAGGTCCCAAGATTTGGGGTTCTGTCTATGGCGGTGGTATGGATGGCCATGTGCGTCGTGATGCCACAGTCACCATTAACAGTGGTGAGATCGGAAGAGCCTATGATGGTGACGGCAGTGCTGATGATCTTGCGAAAATCGAGTGGTCGCAGTGCGGTAATGTCTATGGCGCCGGTTCTGGTATCGGTCAGTACAATTACGACTTCAACTATGACGGCGACTATGAAGATGTGGTTGAATATACTAATCCGGAGACAGGCAGGGCTTCAACGGTAAAGGAGAGGGACTTCAGTACATCGGCGGGTTCCGTGACCCGTTTCACGAAGGTGGAGGTCAAGGGCGGTAAGATCCATCGTAACGTCTATGGCGGTGGCTCACTCTCGAGTGTCGGTGCCCCGAAGATTCCGCCTACCCGTCAGGATGATCCGATTCGTAGAAATGACAATGACAAGTCAACGCAGGGTCTGCAGTCGCTCAATGAGGTGATTATCTCTGGTAGTACGACCACCATCGGTGATGCGACAAGCTATGATGCGAATGGCAACCACGTCTATGGCGGCTTTGTGTTCGGTGCCAGCCGTGGTGATGAGACCTTGTCGAATCCCACATCGTTTGCATCGTCTGCATGGACGGATGTCAAGGTGCAGGGCGGTACTATCTATGGCGATGTCTATGGCGGCGGTGAGGTCGGTACCGTCAGACAGGGTACGGAAGTACAGCTGACGGGCGGCGTCATCGGCAGTGTCAAGGGCGACAAAGTCGTCGGCGGTGATGTCTTCGGCGGTGGTAAGGGTACATCAACCGTCGCTGCTGACGTGGGTGGTGATGTGCTGGTCGAACTGAACAAGGGTGTGGCAGAAGGTGATCCAGGTTGTGTCGTTGACCGAATCTACGGTGCCAACAACATCAACGGTACACCTAAGGGTCATGTCAAGGTGCATGTGTATGCCACGCAGAACAGGGATCTGGCTACCTATGCTAACATCACGGCCAAGAAGGAAAATGTAACGAGTCCGGAGCCGCCTGCATCTGATTTCGATATGACGGGTGTGTTCGGAGGTGGTAAGAGTTCTGACTATGTGCCGGCGGATACCGACACGAAGCAGAGCACCGAGGTCATCATCGAGGGCTGTAAACTGACGAGCATCTATGAGGTGTATGGTGGCGGTTATGGTGCTTCTACACCGGGTACGAACGTGCTTATCAACGGAACAAAGATCATTGATAAGGTGTTCGGTGGCGGCTATGGTAAGAGCACAACCGACATCCCCAATAATCCTGGTGCTAACATCGGCTATCGCACTGTAGGGAAGACACCGTATGGTTCGCACATTAATGATGAAGAAAAGATTGCCATCGTCCAGCTGAAGGCCGGAAAGGTTAACAGTGTCTTTGGCGGTAGCAATACATTGGGTGATATCCGTAACGGTTCTTCCATCACGACGCTGACGTCAGACGAGGCAGGAACACAGACTGATGATCCTTGTGAGATATTGGAAGTCGGTGAGCTTTATGGTGGTGGTAACGAAGCCGTCATGGAGGGTGGCGCAGAGATCGTCCTGCGTTGTATGCCTGACTCTTGGATTGGTGAGGTCTATGCCGGAGCGCGTAAGGCAGATGTAGGTAACGACGTCAGCCTGACGATCACCAGCGGCAAGTTCGAGCAGGTGTTTGGCGGAAACAAGTCGGATGGTAAGATCGACGGCTATGTTGAAGTGAACATCGAGGAGTGTCCTACCTGTAATACGCCTGTCATTATCGGTGAACTCTATGGTGGTGGTAATGAGGCGGAGTACACCTATCCAGAGCTTGATGATGATCCCAACTATCCGTCGCCGCGAGTCAATGTCCGGGCCTTCACCAGCATCGGTACGATCTATGGCGGTGGTAAGGGTAAGGATGCTGTTGTGAACGGTAATCCGACGGTCAATGTCAGTGTCGGTATGGTTGACGGCGGCGGGCAGGACTACAGCGGAGAAACCAGGACAGTAGACGGTAAGGATATTCAGCTCTATGGTCACGAGAAGGGTAAGATCGGTGTCATCGGCGATATCTTCGGTGGCGGTAATGCTGCGGAGGTGAATGGAAATACGAATGTGTTCATCGGCACAGAGAAGTATGTGAAGTTAGACCGTATCGTACCCGGGGAGACTGATGTGAGCAATTACTACATTCGCACTGGTACAAGTTCTAATTATGAGTACACTCCAGTACCAAGGACTAAAGCCACAGCAGCTGGCACCTACTATCAACGCAATCAGACCGGGACGTACACAGAAGTCAGTGTCAGCGCCGGAGACGATGTGAGTGGCTTCTACACCCGTTCTGGTGAGGGCACAGAGGTAAGTCCATTCGTGTATGCACCGGTTAGCCCGGCCCAGTCGAACACCGTCTACTGCCTGCCCGTACTTGGCGCTGATATTCAAGGTAACGTCTATGGCGGTGGTAACGCTGCCAAGGTGACGGGCCATACGAATGTAGTCATTGGCAAGAAGCAAGAATAATGATGAAAAGGTTATTAGTTATATTATTGGTGGCGGTAATGGCTGTGCCGGGAAGGGCACAGGCCATCATCGCTACACCCGAGGTGCCGCAGTGGCATCCGTGGAAAGGGAAACGAGTGGCGTATTTCGGGGACTCGATTACGGACCCGAATAACGACGGGTCGAAGAAGAAGTACTGGGGCTTCCTGAAGGACTGGCTCGGCATCACACCGTATGTCTATGGGGTGAGCGGGCGGCAGTGGAACGATATCCCCCGACAGGCACAGAAACTGAAGGAGGAGCATGGCGACAGCGTGGATGCCATTCTCATCTTCATCGGCACGAATGATTACAATGCCGGTGTGCCCATCGGGGAGTGGTTTACAGAAAGGCCTGAGAAGGTGATGGCTGGTATCCATGAGCCGAAGCATCTGGTAGACCGCAGACACCGCTATCCGGTGATGAGCGACTCGACGTATCGGGGACGTATCAACAAGGCGCTGGACTGTGTGAAACGAATGTATCCCCGGAAGCAGATCGTACTGCTGACACCGATACACCGGGCGGAGTTCTATTCCAACGACAACAACTGGCAACCGAGGGAGGACTATACGAACCAGTGCGGTGAGTATATCGATGCCTACGTGCAGTCGGTGAAGGAGGCGGGCAACCTCTGGGCGGTGCCGGTGATTGATATGAATGCCCTCTGCGGTCTCTATCCGCTGATGGACGAGATGGCACCGTACTTCAAGAATGCGGAGAACGACCGTCTGCACCCGAATGACGAAGGGCATGTGCGGATGGCACAGACGCTGATGCAGCAGTTGCAGATGCTGCCTGTATTCTAATTCTTAGTAAATGACGACAACACAGACAACTAATCCGGGCCTTCGTCCGTTGTGGAATAAACCTTGGACTATGAAAGAGGGCTTCCTGATCGGAGGAAGTCTGATAGTGGCGGGACTGGCACTGCAACTGAGTGTCGGACCTGTGGCGTGGGATGCGTTTGCCTGGCCGGTGAATGGCATCGTGCTGGCACTGTTTGTGACAATCATCATTGCCATACATCTGTTGAGAGGGAAGGTCTACGCCTTGAGGTTCTTGTCGACGTATCAGGCCGCCATTCCTGTGATGTGCTATGCCGTGGTGTTGACGGTCGTCATGGGACTGACGCGGCAGACGGCGAGTGGCACGGGACTGAACAATATGCTGACGTACTGGCCTTTCGTGTTGACCTATGTCTATATGGCGCTGATCGTCGGACTGGTGGTGCTGAAGAGCGGTGTCCGTCTGAAGACACCGAGTAAGGTGGTGGCTGCTCTGTTCCATCTGGGACTGTTTGTCACGATGACGACAGCCACGCTTGGCAATGCCGACATGCAGCGGTTGAAGATGGTCACGGCCATCGGAGAGCCGGAGTGGCGGGCACTGGACCAGCAGGGGCATGTGAAGGAGTTGCCGCTGACCATCGAACTGAAGCAGTTTATCATGGAGACCTACGATGACGGTTCACCGAAACGCTTTGCCTCTGTGATTGATATCCGGACGAAGAAAGGGGAGAAATACGGGGCGACCGTCGATGTGAACAAGCCGGCAGAGGTCGAGGGATGGAAGATCTATCAGTATGGCTATGACACGTCGATGGGTGCACAGAGCAACACATCGATATTGGAGATGGTGAGTGACCCGTGGTTGCCTTATGTCTATGCGGGTATCTATATGATGCTGGCCGGAGGGGTGCTCATGTTCGTAATGGGAGGAAGGAGATAGTTTTAGTTTACGGTTTACAGTTTACGGTTTACAGTTTATAGTTTACGGTTTACAGATGATTACCTGGGAGGAGTTTGTATATTTTGCGGTGGTGGCGGTGCTGATGTGGGGCATAGGGGCCTGGTCTGCATGGAAAGAGAAGTCTGCAGTAGCCTATTTGACGACGGTCGTGGGCCTGCTGGTGTTCTTCGGGTTTATCCTGTCGATGTGGATCTCGTTGGAACGGCCTCCATTGAGGACGATGGGGGAGACACGACTGTGGTATTCGTTCTTCCTGCCGTTGGCGGGACTGATGGTCTATTCACGCTGGAAGTACAAGTGGATCCTGACGTTCTCGACAATCTTGTCGCTGGTGTTCATCTGTGTGAACCTCTTTAAACCGGAGATTCATTCGAAGACACTGATGCCGGCCCTGCAGAGTCCGTGGTTTGCACCTCATGTGATAGTCTATATGTTTGCCTACGCCCTTCTTGGCGCGGCAACGGTGATGGCGTTGTTTGTTTTGGTAAGAGGTAAGAGGTTAGAGGTGAGAGGTGAGAAGTTAGAGGCAAGAGGTGAGAAGTCGGAGACCCTCACCACCGAACTTTCCATTACGGATAATCTCGTCTATGTGGGTTTTGCCTTTATGACCTTCGGTATGCTCTTCGGTGCTCTCTGGGCGAAGGAGGCCTGGGGGCACTACTGGTCGTGGGACCCGAAGGAGACGTGGGCGGCTATCACTTGGTTCGCGTACCTTATTTATATACATTACCGACAGTTGCCGAATCACAATCCGCGTCTGGCTCTTGGGGTTCTCCTCGTCTCGTTTGTGTTGCTTCAGATGTGCTGGTGGGGCATCAACTACCTGCCTTCGGCCCAGGGCACCAGCGTACACACTTATACTTCATAAACGAATCATCCCCGCTTGGGAAGCGGGGATGGCTCGTTATTTACGGATGTAGTCGACGAAGGCGTAGCGGTGAGCGTGCTTCTCGTCGACGTCATGGTCTTCGCGCTGTTCTTCTTTCCAGTCATCTTCGTAAGGCGGGAAGAAGGTGTCGGCCTCGGCGGGGGTGTCGTCAATCTCCGTGAGACAAAGACGGTCGGCGAGGGGGAGGGCCTGACGGTAGACGGAGGCTCCGCCGATGATGTAGATATCCTCGTCGGGGGTGCAGTGGGCAAGAGCCTCTTCGAGGGAGGGGTAGACATCGCAACCAGGGTAGAGGGAGGAACATTGGCTGTTGTTCTTGCGTCCCTCCGGTAGCAAGCGTCCTTCGGCCGAGCGCAGACCCCCTCTAACTCCCCCTAACTTAGGGGGAGAAGTGAAAGCGCTTCGGCTTAAGACGATGTTACGACGGTTGGGGAGGGCTCCCTTGGGTAGGGAGAGGAAGGTGTTGCGCCCCATGATGATCGTGTGGCCCGTGGTAAGGGCCTTGAAGCGCTTCAGGTCGTTGGGGAGCCAGTAGATTAACTTGTTCTTGTATCCGATGGCCCGGTTCTTTGCTACTGCTGCTATTATTGAGATCATATTCTTTTTTTTTGTTTATAGTTTAAAGTTTATAGTTTATAGTTTATTGTTTACTGTTTATTGTTTATAGTTTATAGTTTATAGATGATTACCTAGCAAGCCCTTCATGATTATCTTCGCTATTGTGATCTGCCTTTAGAAGTAATCAACTATAAACTATAAACATTAAACTATAAACTATTAAACACTTACTTCGGCTTTGATATGTGGATGGGGATCGTAACCGATGAGTTCGAAGTCCTCATACTGGAAATCGAAGAGCGACTTGACATCAGGATTGATCTTCATCTGAGGCAGGGGACGGGGTTCACGGGTGAGTTGGAGGCGAGCCTGTTCGATGTGGTTCAGGTAGAGGTGGGTGTCACCCGTGGTGTGGATGAAATCACCGGGTTTGTAGCCCGTCACCTGTGCCATCATCATCAGGAGCAAGGCATAGGAGGCAATGTTGAAGGGTACGCCGAGGAAGGTGTCTGCCGACCGTTGGTAGAGTTGGAGCGACAGACGGTCACCGGCCACATAGAACTGGAAGATGGTGTGACAGGGCGGGAGTGCCATCTGATTCACCTCTGCCACGTTCCAGGCGGAGACAATCATGCGTCGGGAGTTGGGGTTGTTCTTCAACTGGTCGAGCACGTATTGGATCTGGTCTATCGTGCCACCGTTGTAATCGGGCCATGAACGCCACTGGTGACCATAGACAGGTCCGAGCTCGCCGTTCTCGTCGGCCCACTCGTTCCAGATACGGACACCATGTTCCTGGAGGTACTTGACGTTGGTGTCGCCCTTGAGGAACCAGAGCAGTTCGTAGATGATGGACTTCAGATGAAGTTTCTTTGTGGTGAGCAGGGGGAAACCGTCATCGAGGTTGTAGCGCGACTGGGTGCCGAAGATGCTGATGGTACCTGTGCCTGTACGGTCACCTTTCTCTGTGCCTTCGGTGAGGATGCGGTTGAGGATGTCGAGATATTGTTTCATATGTTTTATTTTTTTGTTTACAGTTTACAGTTTACGGTTTACAGATGATTACCACGGGCTCGGTGGGCAAGTGGGTGGTCTTGATGCGCCAGGGCTTGGGGTATAGGTTGTTGGCTCGGGAACCGATGTTCTTGACGGGACCGAGGGGGGCACCCTTGTAGGTGACGGTCACGATGCCCTGAGGGGTGTCGGGTGGGAGGACGAGGGCCTCGCCCCGGAGATATTTTAATGCGTCGGAGTAGGGGAGGTCGATGGTCGGGGGTACGGGGGCATGGTGGAGCGGGGGTACGAGAATACTCAAACCCTTGATCTGCCTATAGTCATATCTCGAACCTCCGTACCTCCGTACCTCCGTACCCCCGAACTTGCGCAGAACGCACATGAACAACCCCTCACTGCGGGTGATGCCAGGGATGAAACGATAGACGGGGGCGTCGAAGCCGGGAAGAAGGGAACCGGTGATGTTCCATGACGGATCGGTGGGGATGGCGAGGGGCTCGGCATCGTAGGTGTCGAGGATCCATCGCACGTTCTCTTCATTCTCCTTTATATTAAAGGTACACGTACTATATATTAATAAGCCACCGGGATTCAGACACTCCCAGGCATCGGCGACGATCTCCCGTTGCAGGCGCCAGCACTTCTCAACGTTCTGCAGGCTCCATTCGCTGATGGCCTGTGGATCCTTGCGGAACATGCCTTCACCCGAACAGGGTACGTCGCAGAGGATAAGGTCGAACTTCGCCTTCGCCTTCCTGAAGTCACGGGGATAGTTGTTGGTCACGATACAGTCGGGCCAGCCCCACTTCGTGATGTTCTCCAGGAGGATCTGAGCCCGTGTGGGGTTGGGTTCGTTGCTCACGAGGATGCTACCCTCGGGAAGGACTGTCCGCATGGCCGTCGACTTACCACCGGGAGCGGCACAGAGGTCGAGGACATTAAGTGAAGAGTGAAGAGTGAAGAGTGAAGACTCGGCTATGCCGCTTGCTACCGAAGGGACGCAAGAATTTGCTACCGCCCGCAAAATATGGGTGACGAACATCGAGGCGGCCTCCTGGACGTAGTAGCAACCGGCATGGAAGAGGGGATCGAAGGTGAACTGGGGACGACCGGAGAGGTAGAAGCCCTCGGGACACCAGGGAACTTTGATTTGTGGAGTGAGGAGTGAGGAGTGTGGAGTGAGATTACTCTCTGGTGCTGATTCTGCCTCAGAACATTTCTCACTCCACACTCCACACTCCTCACTCCTCGAATATCTCGGATTAATCCGTATACTCACGGGGGCCTCTTCGTCGAAGGCTCCGAGGAAGCGGTTGAAGCGGTCTTCGCCCATCAACAGCCTTGTCTCACGGATGAAATCTTCCGGTAACTGCATAATTTGCATGCAAAATTAAAAAAAATATAGGAAAAACCACTATCTTTGCAACTAATTTATGATTTGTTACGTCAAACGGCTGTAGAAATTTAAATAAAAGAAGATATGAAACAGTTATTAATCTCATTAATGATGGTGCTCGTGCTCAGTATGAATACTGAAGCCGTAGCACAGAAGCACCGCCACACGCCCCGGACGGTGCAGGTGGACTCTACTAAGACAAAGGATGCAATCGAAGCCTTTTCAGACACTACTGCCGTAGCCAAAGATGCGGAGGAAGCCGAAGACGACCAGTATGTCACCCGCAGTGTGACCTACTCCAGCAGGGATGCACAGGAACTTAAGGAGGTGATGGAAACCATGGGGGGCTTCTTTGGACCCTGGGTCGCCGTGAGCATCGTCTCTATCATCGTCATCTTCCTGTTGGCACCGCTGTTGATCATTTTCGTGGTCTTTTATTTCGTGAACAAGAACCGTAAGGAGCGTTATAAACTGGCACAGATGGCCATCCAGAACGGACAGCCGATTCCTGATGAGGTGCTGAAAGGCCAAACCCCGAACACCAAGGAGGAGTCCAATGAATACACTGCTGGTCTGCGTCAGATCTTCCTAGGCATCGGTCTCGCCATTTTCCTCGGCATCGTGGCAGGAAAGATCGGTTTCGGCATTGGTGCGCTCGTGTTCTGTATCGGTCTCGGCAAGGTGGTCATCGCCAAGAAATCGGGTTCCGACAACGATCCTCTGAATGATAATCGTGTAGACAATTACAACAACCCCTCAAATAATTACAACAATGAATAAGAGATTAATGCGTTCAAACGACCGGGTTATCGCCGGTGTATGCGGCGGACTCGCAGAGTATTTCGAATTTGATCCCGTCCTGGTGCGTATAGCCTACGCTTTCCTTACGCTCTTTACAGCCTTCTGTGGACTGATCTTCTACATCGTGCTGTGGATCGTGATGCCGGAAAGGAGATTGGTATAGTTTAGTGTTTACAGTTTATAGTTTAGTGTTTATAGTTTATAGATGAATACCGTGCACGCCCATAGAACTGCTTATAGAACTGCCTATCGAAGTAATCATCTATAAACTATAAACAATAAACTATAAACAAAAAGAAATATGGTGGAGTTCAACGACATAGCCCTGGTGACGCAGGTGGCAGTATTCCGGAACAAGAAGGCCTTTGACCAACTTGTCAGGAAATATCAGTCGCCTGTGCGTCGGTTCTTTCTCAACCAGACACTGGGCGATGAACAGTTGAGCGACGACCTGGCTCAGGAGACCTTCATCAAGGCCTATGTGAACATCACGAAGTTCCGTGGCATGGCGAGTTTCTCCACTTGGCTGATGCGAATCGCCTATAATGTGTTTTACGACGAGGTGAGAAAGAGGAAGGTTGAGACGGTCTCTTTCGAGGAAGGAGGAAGGAGGAAAGAGGAAGGAGATTACTCTCAACCACAGATATACCGGCAGAATTCATCTCTGCAGCAGGACTATTCTCCTTCCTCGCTCCTCGTTTCTCCTTCCTCTCTCAAGATGGATATCCATCAAGCCCTCGCCCTGTTGAAGCCAGACGAACGGACGTGCATCACGCTACAACTCATCGACGGCTATCCCATCGACCAGATAGCCAAGATCACAGGTATCGCGGAGAATACGGTGAAGTCGCATCTGCGGCGAGGAAAAGAGAAAATGGCTAACTATTTAAAACAAAACGGTTATGACAGATAAAGACAATCTTTTGATAGAAGAGTTCTTCAAGCAGGCGTCCCAGCAGCAGATTGAAGACAATGGCTTTACGGAGCGGGTGATGGAACGGGTGGAGCGCGTAGACCAGAGGTCGCTAGCCCCTCATCGGCTGTCGTTGTTGTGGACTTGGTTCTGCACGGCTATTGGGCTCGTGCTGTTCTTCGTGTTCAACGGCTGGGAGATGTTGAAAGCCAGTCTGCAGATGCTCTATGCCAGCGTGATTACCAGTCTGGAAGTGTTCATTACCACAGTTCCGACGACGGAACTTCATCTGACTCCTTGGATGATTCTTTTGGTTGTGGGATTTGTATTAGTTTACCTGCCTTATCAAACAGCCCGTAAGTTGTCCGCAACACTATAAACTCTGTGCGACGGTTTAACTGGTTGCACTGTTCCTGCTGTTCCTCCGGGAGTTTGTTGATGTACTCTTCTGTCAGCACATCCCCTTCCTTGAGGAACGGATATCTTTCTGCCACCTTGCGTTTGATGGTCTTGGGCTTTCCTTCGCCGTAGCCTCTCGGCGTGAGACGGTCTGAGGGGATGCCGTGTTCTATCAGGTAGTTCACCACGCTCTCTGCACGACGCTGGGACAGACCTTCGTTGTATTCGTCAGAGCCTTTGTAGTCGGTGTGGGCGGAGAGTTCGATGGTGATGTTCGGGTTCTCGTTCAGCAACCGTACCAGTTCGTCGAGGGCGGTGGTAGACTCCGGGCGCAACGTCGCCTTGTCGAAATCGTAGAAGATGTTCTCAATCAGTACGGGGGCGGAGATATTGGCGAGAGGGAACTGCAACACGTACTCTTCAGACTTCGTCACGGGGTCCACTCGCAGTTGCTCCTGATGGTTCAGGAATCCCTTGCAGGTGGCCAGCAGTACGTAGTCTACGTTGGGCTTGATCTCCTGGGTGAAGGATCCGTCGCCACGGACACTCAGTTTCAGGTTCGTGCCGTCGTTGCCAACCATGTAAACCTGAGCGGCAGGCAGTTCGTAGCCATCCTGTTCGTACACCCAGCCCTTTACGGTCTGTACGATCTCCGGATTAAAGAAACTGTAGATATGATCGTAGCCTCTGGTATCCCCACGGTTTGAGCAGAAGTAGCCTTGGTTGCGCTTTCCCTCGAAGGTCATTCCGAAATCGTCGCCCTGGGAGTTCAGGGGAAAACCGGGGTGCTCGATCTCTATTTTCGGGGGTGCGGGGGCGCGGGAGTACGGTGGTTCGAGATTACTTTCAGTGGTAGAACTATTCTCGTTCCCCCGTTCCTTCGTTCCCCCGTACCCCCGAGCTATGAAGATATCTAGTCCGCCGAGTCCGGGATGGCCGTCGGAGGAGAAGTAGAGGTCGCCGTTGGGTCGGAAGGTGGGGAACATCTCGTCGCCGGGGGTGTTGACAGGTTCACCGAGATTCTCCAGACTGCCGACCTCATTGCCATGGATTTGACAGCGCCAGATGTCGAATCCTCCCAAGCCACCGGGCATGTCGCTGACGAAGTAGAGCCACTGTCCGTCGGGCGAGACGGCGGGATGGGCGAAACTGGAGAGGGTATCTTTTGAGAGCGTCAGTTCCGTGGGCTTGCTCCATGAGGCGTCGCTACGATTCGACACGGCGATGGTGGCATAGCGCGGATAGTTGGGGTCGGTCTTGCAGATGGTCAGGTACATGCTCTTGCCGTCGGGGGAGAAGCAGCAGGCACCCTCGTCCATTGTGGAGTTCAGTTCCGAGTCGATGGTCTGGGGCTTGCTCCACTTGCCCTTGTCGTCTTTCTGTGAGAGGAAGATGTCGGCATTCTTGGCGCCAGTGATGCCACTATATTCGTCGCCTTGAGCCTGATTACGGGTGGAGGTGAAGTAGAGTTGCTCGTCCTCGTCTCCGCTGAGCATCGGAGAGTATTCGGCACGACGGGAGTTGAAGAGGTCCATCCGTTTGATGGTATAGTCAGAGCCTTCTTTCTTCCAGTCTGGTGCCTGCTGAGCGGCCTTTAGTCCTGTTTTTGCTAAGGAGATATAATTGTCTATGGAATTTAGAAATTGAGCATTTTCTTTATCAGAGCGTTGCTCAGAATCTCCTGTGTTCCTAGATTCCTTAGAATTATGATATACCATAGACAGGGAGTCAATGGCCATCTGGAAATGCTTGGCGGCCTCCTTGTAACTGCCATTCCTCATGTGCAACTGTCCCAGGTAGAGATGTGTCAGCGAGTCATCCTGCTTATAGCGCAGTGCATTCTGGTAAGCCGAGATGGCCTTCGTGGTGAAGTGGATGCGACGATAACAGTCTGCCACCTTCATGGCCCTTTGGCCTTTCAGGACTCTCTGTTTGCTGGGTGTATGGGTATAGGCCTTCCGATACTGTGTGGCAGCATCGAAGTATTCGCCGACGGCATAGAACTTATCGCCTTTCTTCATGGCCTGATCAGCCCCGCAACTGATCAACAGCAGGGCACCGACGACGCTCAGGATGAGGATGTGACATTTTCGCATACCTTATTAAAACGCAAAGACAGGCATTTTATTGCCTGCCTCTGTCATCATTTCGTGTCGAAGGGTAGCCGATAGGTACAGCCTTCCTTCCAACGGGAACAGCCATAGGCGGTCTTGCCCTTGATGATATGACCTTGTCCGCAGAGCGGACAGACATCCCCCTCCTTGGGTGTCTCGGTCTTTTTCTTTCTCGTCGCCTTGGGCTTGGCGTCCTTGTTTGGGGCCGGCTCGGTCTTGGGCGACTTCACTTTCTTCAGTTCAGCATCCGTCAGTACGGTGACGCGACGGTTGCTGGTGTCGCTCATCACCTCCTGTACGATCTCGGCCACCTGCTGCTTCAGTTCTTCGATGAACTGCTGGGCGTCGTATTTCTGATGTTCAATGTCGCGTAGTTTCTTCTCCCAGATACCCGTCAGTTCGCAACTCTTGAGCAGTTCCTCACGGATGAGGTCGATGAGTTCGATACCTGTCGGGGTGGCGATGAGGCGTTTGCGGTCACGTTTGATATAGTGGCGCTTGAAGAGGGTCTCGATGATGCCGGCTCTTGACGACGGCCGGCCGATGCCGTTCTCCTTCATCGCCGCACGGAGGGTCTCGTCTTCCACGAACTTCCCGGCCGTCTCCATTGCCCTGAGCAGGGAGGCCTCATTATAATAAGGTGGGGGTGTGGTCCATTTCTCGGTGAGGGTGGGCTTGTGGTCGCCCGATTCACCCTTGACGAAGGTGGGGAGCGTGCGCTCCTCGTCTTTTTCTGAGGTGAGAGGTGAGAGGTCAGAGGTAAGAGATGTGTCTGATATGTCCTCTTTCTCTGATTCCGGCTTATTGTCTCTGACGACGCGCCAGCCGGGGTCGAGAATTTCCTTGCCTGTGACTTTAAACTCAATGGGGTCGTCTGCCTCTGTGTGTTCTCCTACCTCTGACCCCTCACCTCTCACCTCTCCAATAACCGTGGTCGTGGCGAACTTACAGTCCGGCAGGAACACACCGATAAAACGTCTGGCGACGAGGTCGAACACTCTGCGCTCGGCGTCGCTGAGGTTCTGGGGAATGACGCCCGTGGGGATGATGGCGTGGTGGTCGGTCACCTTCGAGGTGTCGAAAACGCGTTTCGACTTCTTCAGGGCCTTTCCGCCGATGGGCTTGATAAACTCTGCGTAGGGAGCCACGCCGGCAAACTTCACCTGATAGAGGCCATTCAGCGTCTGTGGGCACTTGGGATAGATGTCGTCGCTCAGATACTGGGTGTCTACACGGGGATAGGTGGTGAACTTCTTCTCGTAGAGGCTCTGGATGAGGTTCAGTGTCATCTCTGCCGAGTAGCCGAACTTGCGGTTACAGTCTACCTGTAGCGAGGTGAGGTCATAGAGTTGCGGTGGCTGTTCCTTGCCCTCCTTCTTCTCCACCTTCGTTACCGTGAAGGGCTTGCCCTCGATGGTGGCGAAGGCCTTCTCGCCCTCTTCCTTCGAGGTGAACTTCCCCTTGGTGGCGGTGAAGGTGGTATCCCGATAGACGGTTGCCAGCACCCAATAGGGCTCAGGCTTGAAGTTCTCGATCTCCTTCTGACGGTTCACGATGAGGGCGAGGGTAGGGGTCTGCACACGACCGATGGAGAGCACCTGTCGGTTCTGGCCATATTTCAGGGTGTAAAGACGGGTGGCATTCATGCCTAAGAGCCAGTCGCCGATAGCACGGCTGAGGCCGGCAAGATAGAGTGGCTGGTAGTCACCCTGGTCTTTCAGGTTGGCAAAGCCCTCACGGATGGCCTCATCGGTCATGGATGAGATCCAGAGACGCTTGACGGGACACTTGGCCTGTGCCTTCTGCATCACCCAGCGCTGGATGAGTTCTCCCTCCTGTCCGGCGTCACCACAGTTCACAATTCCGTCTGCCGCCTGCATCAGTCTCTCGATGATGGCAAACTGTTTCTCGATACCGCGGTCAGGAATCAGTTTGATGCCGAATCGCTGGGGCACCATCGGCAGTTGAGTCAGTGCCCACGGCTTCCAGGCCTGAGTGTAGTCGCCAGGCTCCTTCAGCGTACACAGATGCCCGAAAGTCCAGGTCACCTGATAGCCGTTACCTTCCATATACCCGTCGTGGGAACTGTTGGCCCCCAATATGCGTGCTATATCCCGGGCCACACTGGGTTTCTCTGCAATGCAGACAATCATTTGATTCGTTCGTTTTGAAATTGCGAGTGCAAAGTTACGAAAAACGAGCGAAATGGAAAAAGAAAATGTGTTTTCTTTTATTTATTTGCAAGGTTTTATTGTTTTTTTTGTACCTTTGCCCCCGAGATAACGAGTAGTATATTATAATAAGGTAAAAAGATGAGTTGGTAACATGAAGCAGATGATGATCAGTAAAAGCGTGTGGTGGAACAGGATTCTGTTCTTGATGATGGCTGTTCATCTCTCTTGGCAGGCCGTTCCCGCTAAGACCCGCATCATGTTGATCTCTGATCCCCATGTGATGGGACCGGGACTGCTCATCAAAGAGGGTGATGCATGGGATGAAGCCACTTATTACGACCGCAAACTCAACGACTACAGTCGTGCTATCTACGATGAAGTCATTGCCACTGCGTTGCGGGAGAAGCCGGATCTCTTCTTGATCTCAGGTGACTTGACAAAGGACGGAGAATGGGTGAGTCATCAATATGTCGTACAGAAACTTCAGGAACTGAAAGCGGCCGGCATCAAGGCGCTGGTCGTCCCGGGCAATCATGATATGGGCACCTCCAATGCCCTCATCTTTAATGGAGAAGAGGCCTACGGGGCAGATACCATTAACACCCGGCAGTTTGCTGAACTGTATAAAGACTTTGGCTACGGTGAGGATATGGACCGTGAGCCGACAACGCTCACCTGGTGTTGTGAGCCTGTCGAGGGCCTGGTACTGATTGGCATTGATACTGGTCACGACAGCGATCCCCTGAACGGCGTCATCTCCAAAGCCACCTTCGACTGGGTACGAGAACGGGCAGAAAACGCTACGGCGGCTGGTAAATTGGCATTCGTGATGATGCATCACGCCCTGTTCCCTCATGTGACAAATGTCGATAAGTTCAGTTCCACCTATGCGGTGAAACTAGGGGTGCCTGTTGATGGTGCCAGTTATGCTTACTACAGTTACGAGAGTGTGCGCAGTCGTCTGGCCAATGCTGGTGTGAGTGTGGTGTTCTCTGGTCATGTTCATGCCTCAGATGTTGCCAAGGATTCCAATAACGATATGACCCGTACGATCTTCGATATCTGTACCGCTTCTTGTGCCGCTTATCCTAGTCCCTATCGTCTGTTGACGTTGAACGATGATGGGGCCACGATGCGTATACAGACCCGCTATATCTCCGAACTGCCAGGCGTGGATGATTTTTCTGCCCTCGCAGAGACTCGGCTGATAGAGGGTTTGGAGAGACTTTTCTACAATTACACCCATAATCAGGATGTCTCCAGTCTGTTTGCTGAGTTGTTCAAGATGTATGTGGTGGGCAATGAGCCTGAAGATCCTCGTCAGGCGGAGTACCTGGCGAAGTATGCGGAATACTTGCCCCGGATGAAGGATGATAAACAGATTAGTGGCTTTCTTGAGGCGTATAATGTGACGTTTGAGGAGTTGACCGAGTTGGTACACAGCATGTTGGAGGACAGGAGCCATTATGGTGATCCGGAGAGGGAGTGCCGAGAAGATGACCTGAACACCACTATCCCCGTCAGAGGTGACGGCTGGTCGGCGATAGTCAGTGCGAAATGGAACGAGGAAAGTGACCTGAAGAACGGGGGTTGGTACACCCTCCAGGGCGTGCGTGTCTCCAAGCCGTCTCGCAAGGGACTCTATATTCACAACGGGAGACTCTCTGTCGTGAAATAGGACTTTCTGCTTGCTTTCTGATATCTTTTTGCGCAAATTTCTTTCATTTTATTCGTTTGTTTGTGTTAAATGTTGTACTTTTGCAGCCGCAAGAACTATTTAATTCTTAACCAGATGAAAAAATGAAAAAGAAAACTTGCAACTTGAGCACTCGGCACGGCCGTTTCGCTCTGCTAAGAACACTGGCGGTGATGCTCGCCGTGTTCAGTAGCGTTGCCGCTATGGGGCAACAGGAACAGAAGAAGTCTGAACCAGACTGGTTGAAAGATTTCACGAGTCGTATCACCTTTAACGGCTATGCCCAGGGAGGATGGTCCTATCAGGACTCGAACGGCAAACCCACTAACGCCTATAACCTTAAACGCACACTGCTATGGGCTAAAGCACGCATCACAGACCGATGGTCGTTTATGTTTATGCACGACTTCTCCAGTGTCGTACAGGAGTTTTACACCGACTATCGCCTCACCAAAGATAACTCGCTGACCGTCCGTCTCGGACAGTTCAAACACGCCTATTCGATGGAGAACCCGTTGTCTCCGACGCAACTTGAACTCATCGACGTCTATTCGCAGGCCGTGCTCTATCTGGCTGGCGAAGGTCCCGACCCCCTCAACGGCGTGAACTATGGCCGAGACATGGGACTCGAACTCTACGGCGAACTGGCCAAGGGCGCCATCCGCTATAACCTCGCCCTGATGAGTGGTCAGGGTATCAACCGCAGGGATCTGAACAACCAGAAAGACTTTATCGCCAAACTCGAGGTGCGTCCGATGAACGGTCTCCGCCTCGTGGCATCAGGCTATCTCGGTACCGGCTGTGCCGTGAATACAGCAGCCTGGAACCCAGACATCAAGGTGGGCGACAACTACAAGCGAAACCGTTACTCGGTGGGTGCCGAATATAAGACAGCGGCCTACTCACCTGCGAAATACAAGGAAGCCCGTCCTGCCAGCATCCGTGCAGAGTGGCTGGGTGGTAAGGACGGCGAAGTGGGTAGCATGGGTGGCTATGTCACCACCAGCATTCCCGTTTTTGATGCCCTCGACATTGTGGCCTCCGGCGAGACCTTCGACCGTAACACGAAAGTGGACGGCTGGGATCAGACGAATCTTACCATTGGCGTCCAGTATTGGTTCTATAAGAAGTGCCGTATGCAGTTACAGTACACCCGTTGCCTCTGTGGCGAGAATATCAGTTCGAAGGACTACAACTGGCTCCAGGCCCAGATGCAGGTGGCGTTTTAGTTTTTTGGTTTACAGTTGACGGTTTACAGTTTACAGATGATATGCTGGCAAGCCGTTCTGAGGATTCCACCTATAGAAGTAATCAACTGTAAACCGTAAACTGTAAACAGTAAACAAGAAAAAAATATGATCATAAAAGTATTACTGACAATTGTTTTTCTGGCCGTGATGATTGGTGTGGGGCTCTATACCCGCAAGCAGGCCAGTAGTGTTGACGGATTTGTGTTGGGCGGACGTGCCGTTGGTCCGTGGCTGACGGCCTTTGCCTTTGGCACCTCTTATTTCTCGGCAGTGGTCTTTGTGGGCTATGCCGGACAGTTTGGTTGGAAGTATGGCTTGTCTTCCACATGGATCGGCGTAGGCAATGCCGTGATCGGTTCGTGGCTGGCCTGGGTGTTGCTGGGTCGCCGTACGAAGTTGATGACACAGCATATCGAGAGTCGTACGATGCCCGATTTCTTCGGTACCCGCTATAGCGATCAGGGTCTGCGCGTGGCTGCTTCCATCATTGCCTTCGTGTTCCTGATTCCCTATACCGCTGGTGTCTACAAAGGCATCTCAACCCTCTTTGAGATGGGCTTCGGCATTCCTTATGAGTATTGTGTGGTGATCATGGCCATCCTGACGGCGGTCTATGTCATTCTCGGCGGCTACAAGGCCACTGCGATGAACGACTTCATCCAGGGCATCATCATGCTGTTCGGTATCGTGGCCATCATCGTGGCGGTGCTCAACGCACAGGGAGGCTTCACGGCGGCTGTCGACAAACTGTCACTGTTGCCTTCCGACGCTGACCCCTCGATCAACGGCGGCTTCGCCTCGTGGTTCGGTCCTGACCCTTGGGGACTGTTAGGTGTGGTGGTGCTGACGTCGCTGGGTACGATGGGACTGCCACAGATGGTGGGTAAGTTCTATTCCATCACCGACGAGAGCGCCATCAAGCGTGGCACCATCATCTCTACCATCTTCGCCTTCATCGTGGCTGGTGGCTGTTACTTCCTCGGAGGTTTCGGACGCCTCTACGACCCGGTGATCGTCAACGGTAAGATTGCTTTCGACTCTATCGTGCCCGCTATGCTCGTCACGTTGCCCGACGTGCTGATAGCCCTCGTGGTGCTGTTGGTGCTCTCGGCCTCAATGTCGACGCTGGCCTCGTTGGTGCTCACATCCAGTTCCACGATGACTCTCGACCTGATCTATCGTGACAAGAAATCTCTGCCTGGTGAGGTGGAGGATGGTACCATCGACGATATTGTGGCAGAGAAGATCGAGCGCCGTAAGGTGGTGGTGATGCGTGTGCTGATCATGTTCTTTATTGCCATCTCCCTGCTCATCGCCCTCAACCCGCCGACGTTTATCGCTCAGTTGATGGGAATCTCCTGGGGGGCCTTGGCTGGTGCTTTCCTCGCACCGTTCATGCTGGGTCTCTATTGGCGTGGTGTGACCACCACTTCCGTCTGGGCCTGCTTCGTCTGGGGTGTCGGTCTGACGGTGGTCAATATGTTGCTGGGCAATCCCATCAATCCGATCAACTGTGGTGCCATTGCTATGGTCGGAGGATTCCCCGTGGTGTTCCTGGTCAGCCTCTTCACGAAGAAGATGTCTGCCAAGACCGTAGACAGCATCTTCGGATGCTACGCATAATGTAGTTCCTGCGGATGATATGGTCGTTTCCGTATCATCCGCAGGAGATTCTGCCATCAGAGTAATTTTTCTTTCAGGACGAGTCTGACCAGGTTGACGGTGTTGTTCACACCGAACTTGGCTAAGATCCGTTTGCGGTACCAGTTGACGGTCTCCGTGCTGAGGCTGAGGCGGTTGGCCGTCTGCGGATTGGTCAGACCGTCGCAGATCAGCCTCAGGATGTTGCGCTCTACGGGTGTGAGGGCGACCATCCGTTGTTGTGACCGACTGATGACGGCCTGTGTCTTCTGACAGATATAGCGTTCGCCCTGCCACACGCGGATGATGGCCTCTGTGAGTTGTTCTACCGGCGAATACTTCAGCACGTAGCCGTGTACCCCCGTCTCCAGCATTCGTTGGATGACCGGATACTCATCATGGATGGTGACGGCGATGATCTTCATCTTCGGATAGGCCGTGATGATCTCCTTACAGAAGTCAATGCCTTCGCTGACAGCCGTCGGGATGTCGAGCAACAGCACGTCGGGCCGTCGCTCCTGCAGGGTCTGCCGACAGGCCTCCAGCGTGTTGAACGTCCGGCTGACGTGGATGCTGCTACTGCGGTTGATGGCGTCGGTGAGTCCTTGGCCTACCATCGTGTGATGGTCGACGATGTTGACGTCTATTCGGTAATGTTTCATGTTGGCTGGATGGTGTTGATTTGGCTACAAAGATAGGCATTTTTTCTGATATCACCACCCAAATGGGTGGAATTTTAGCCCTTTTAACGTAATTCCACCCAAAGGGTGGTGCTGATTATGGTTAAATTGCTTAATTTTGGGCAGATAATTTGCAAAACTATAACAATAACTATTAAAGTAAAGTATGAATACAAAGAGAATTCTGATGACGATTGCGATGATTTTCGCATTGAGCATGAGCGTCAGCGCACAGGGCTGGCTGGGTAGGTTGAAGGACAAGGCTGTCGATGCTGCCAAGAACGCCGTAGAGCGCAATGTGGAGCGCAAGGCCGACAAGGAGGCTGACGAGGCTTCTGACGCCGTCCTGAATAAAAAGAAAGGCTCTAATGACGACGAGATCGAATACGAGGATGCCGAGGTGTCAGAGCAGGGTGATGATACCCCTGTTGATGCCAAGAACCAGAAGAG
>ONPM01000009.1 GCA_900319715.1 uncultured Prevotella sp. | reverse complement strand
TTCGACAGCCTGGGCATGAAGTACATCACCGGGGCGACGCCGCTCGACGAGTGGCGGTCGGCGACAGACTGGCAGACTGTGAACGACCGCCTGGTGAACTCGATGCAGAACCTGCTGTCGTTCGTGAAGGAGGTGCGCGACAAGGATTTCTGGCGGGTGATCAACTCCGACTACGTGGCGCTCTACGACCCCTTCCGCCGCTACCTCGCCAGCCTGCCGCCGTGGGACGAGGCGACGAACCCCATCATGGACCTCTCGTCGACGGTCATCGTGAAGGGCGGGGCCGAGGAGCAACTGCTGTTCTACGCCTGCCTGCGCAAGTGGCTCGTGGCGATGATCGCCGGCTGGCTCGACGACGACGTGGTGAACCAGGAGATCCTCGTGTTCGTGGGGCGGCAGGGCATCTACAAGACCACCTGGTTCAATGCTCTCCTCCCACCGGTGCTGAAGCAGTTCTTCCACTCGAACACCAGTTTCGGCAACATGACCAAGGACGAGGTGCTGAAACTCTCGATGTACGGCCTGATCTGCTGCGAGGAACTCGACACGATGAAGCCGTCGGAGATGAACCGCCTGAAGTGGGCCGTCACCACCACCGTCACCGACGAGCGGCGGGCCTATGCCCACTATGCCGAGCGCCGCAGCCACATCGCCTCGTACTGCGGCACGGGCAACAACATCCAGTTCATCGACGACGACACGGGCACGCGGCGCTGGCTGCCGTTCGAGGTGGAGTCGATCCTCTCGCCGCGCGACCACCCGTTCGACTACGACGCCGTGTTCGCACAGGCGTATACGCTCTACCGCCAGGGCTTCCGCTACTGGTTCAACGAGCGGGAGATGCTGCTGCTGGCACGGCACAACGAGCGCTTCGAGGTGCCGAAGCCCGAGCGTGAACTGATCAGCACTTTCTACCGTCTGCCGAAGCCGGGCGAGCCGGGCATGTTCGTCAGTTCGGCCGAGATCCTGATGCACGTCGGCGGTGCCCTGACGCAGCGGCTCTCCTCCAACAAACTGGGCCGGGCGATGACCGCCCTGGGCTTCACCGGCGTGCGCTCCCACGGCAAGCGGGGCTATAACGTCGTGGCCTACAGTCCCGAGGAGGTGAGGGCGAACAAGTCGATGCTGGCCTGCGACGCCCGGCCCGAGTCGGAGGTGGCGACGGTGACGATGGAGGAGATCTGTGACGCTTTTGACGCTTTGTTCTGAGACTTCCTCGTGTGTACCGCGCACGCCTGTGCGGTACGCACGAGGAATCTGTGCGTTATTGTGGCAAATGCGTCATGAATGGTTTACAGTTTACGGTTTACAGTTTACAGATGATTACATAGGAGGCGGAGGCCGGATAGAAATGCCTGGTAAGGGAGTGAGGAAGGTGCAGTAAGGGAGTGAGGAAAGCCAAGTCAGAGAGTAAGGGATAGGACTTTAGGGGGGTAAAGTGCCAGCACTGACTTCATGACTTGGCCTTTCTGACTGTCTTGGGAGATATCAGCAACAACGTAAAGTGAGCCTCCGCACTGTCATTGTTTAACGGTTACTAATCATTGGTTTTTATGAAGGCGATGTCAAAACAACAACTGGCGGATGCCGCCGGTGTGAGCGTGAAGACGCTGATGGAGTGGTGCCGTCCGTATGAGAAACGACTGCGACGGATGGGGCTGCGGCCCAGGGCGAAGGTGCTGGAGCCACACATCGTGAAGTTCCTGGTGGAGACGTTCTGCATCGACGTGGAGCCATAGGCGGATAATATACAGCAGCAAACGGAAGTATCTGTCGGAAACGGAAGGAAACCGAAAACGGACTCACAGAATGTCGTACCTTTGTAGTGTCAAAAGTCACACAGTCGGTCTTTGATTTAATGTCACACAGAAATCACGGAAATTTGTGAAATCTGTGAAATCTGTGAGATCAGTGAAATCAGTGAGATCAGTGTGATCTATGTGACAATGTGGCCGGCGCGCAGCCCATTTCAATCTTCAATCTTTCAATCTTCAATCTTTAAACAATGAGTCAGAAATTTAAAAAAATCCAGAACAAGAACGACGAGAGTACCGCCTTCGGCAAGTGGTTCGCCACGGCGGTCTACGACCAGCACTTCATCACCACCGAGGAACTGGCCGAGTTTATCCAGACGCAGGCCAGCGTGAAGAAGAGCGACATCAAGGCCGTGCTCGACGAACTGGGCGGTGCCCTGAAGCACTTCTTCGAACTGGGCCAGAAGGTGAAACTCGACGGCATCGGCATCTTCAAGGTGGGCTTCTCCTCTATCGGCGTCACGGAGAAGGATGACTGCGGCGCCCAGACCATCACCGTGCGCCGTGTGCTGTTCCAGCCCGAGAGCAAGCGAGTAGTGGTAGGCCAGACCGTGAACAAGCAGGGTAAGATCACGCAGAAGTTCGTCATCGCCAAGACGCTGGTGAAGGACGTGGTGTTCGAGGAGACCTACGACACCTCGCTCAAGCCCGAGTCCTCTTCAGGCTCCGACACTGGTGGCGAAGGTGGCAACGGCTAAGGTAACTTCTTCTCCCCCTAAGTTAGGGGGAGTTAGAGGGGGTCTGAACAGGCGCTATAACTACCGCGAATTGTTGCATTGGCCCGCGTTCAGACCACCCCTAACCCCTCCTGACTCAGGAGGGGAAGAAAATACTCTAAGGGCAGATCATTGACCACAGAGTAATCTCATTCCTCACTCCTCGGAAAAACTCCACACTCCTCACTCCTCGGAAAAATTCTCAAATTCTCTAATTCTTGATAATAGTAGAAATGATGAAACAGAACAAGATCAACATCGGGAGAATACTCAAGTTCGTTGTGGCCTTAGGGTCACTGGTGGTATCAACCTTCTTCGTGCAGAGTTGTATGTAATGCATAATTAATAATGCATAATGCATAATAAGATGAGACAGATTACCTTGATTGTCCTTCATTGTTCGGCAGTGCGGCCAGACCAGATGAGTTCCGCCGCCCAGATCGACTCCTGGCACCGGAAACAGGGCTGGAAGTTCGGCATCGGCTACCACTACGTGGTGCGTCGTGACGGAGAGATCGAGCCGGGAAGGCCGGAATGGATGGTCGGAGCCCACTGCGTGAACCATAACGCCCACTCCATCGGCGTGTGCTACGAGGGCGGGCTCGACATCCGCGGACAACCCGCCGACACCAGGACTGAGGCCCAGAAGGCATCACTCCGGCGACTCCTCACAGACCTTCACCGCCGCTATCCGCGTGCATTGATCGTGGGTCACCACGACCTGAATCCAGAGAAGGACTGCCCGTGTATCAAGGACGTTGTCCGCGAGTACGCCGACTTGAACCTTGTCCGAGCCTTGCAGCCGGAATAAAAAAATCCCGTATCGTTTGGCGGTACGGGATTATTTGTTTACCTTTGCACCCAGATAATAATATATAAGGTATATGAACGAGAACGAACAGAACAAACAGGGCCTGCAGTTGGAACTGCCGCAGGAGGTAGCACAGGGTGAGTATGCCAACTTTGCCATCATCACCCATTCGTCGAGTGACTTCGTGGTGGACTTTGCGCGGGTGCTCCCCGGTGTGCCGAAGGCGCAGGTGAGGAGCCGCGTGATCCTGGCGCCCGAACACGCCAAGCGATTGCTGGCGGCACTGCAGGAGAACATCATGCGCTACGAAAAGGAGTACGGGCCGATCAGGATTCCGAGCCAGGAACCGCGCACAATCGCTCCTTTTGACCTGTCAAAGGGCGAGGCCTGAGAGCAATCGGTGATTAAAAAGCGTAAAAAGTGTTATATCTTGTTAAATTAGACAAGACGTGGCACTTTTTCTTCATTATATATTAGGTGGAATCGGAAAATAGTCGTACCTTTGCAGCCCGAAACGCCTTTCTGGGAAGAGTAGGCGTTGTAAAGTGCTGAATATAAACAAAATATACATATATAAATAATTAAATTAAAAGTATTATGCCTACAATTTCACAATTGGTAAGAAAAGGCAGAAAGGTGATTGTCGACAAGTCAAAGTCACCCGCGCTGGACAACTGTCCTCAGCGCCGCGGTGTCTGTGTACGTGTCTACACAACGACACCTAAGAAGCCTAATTCGGCTATGCGTAAGGTAGCCCGTGTTCGTTTGACCAACCAGAAGGAGGTCAACAGTTACATTCCCGGAGAGGGTCACAACCTGCAGGAGCACTCCATCGTGCTCGTTCGCGGTGGTCGTGTGAAGGACCTCCCCGGTGTACGTTATCACATCGTCCGCGGTACGCTCGATACCGCCGGTGTCGCCAACCGCCTGCAGCGCCGCTCCAAGTACGGTGCCAAGCGTCCCAAGGCCAAGAAGTAAATGACCGGAGAGGGTCATTTGGCCGACCTTTTGAAAGGTGAAAAAGTCAAAAGGTGAAAAAGTAAAAAACAACCCGTTTTGCTGGAGAAATTGTTATAAAGGTTGAGTAAATGCTCATGTGAGAGCGTTGAAGAACAAGTAAGAACAGCCCCCAAGCAGAATTTAAACATTCAAGACAAAATGAGAAAAGCAAAACCCAAGAAGCGCGTGATCCTGCCGGATCCCGTGTTCAACGACCAGAAGGTGTCTAAGTTCGTGAACCACCTGATGTACGACGGTAAGAAGTCGAAGTCGTATGAGATTTTCTACAATGCACTGGAGACAGTGAAGTCAAAGATGCAGAACGAGGAGAAGTCGGCTCTGGATATCTGGAAGCAGGCCCTCGACAACATCACCCCCCAGGTGGAGGTGAAGAGCCGCCGTATCGGTGGTGCCACTTTCCAGGTGCCTACTGAGATCCGTCCCGACCGTAAGGAGAGCGTATCGATGAAGAATATGATTGCCTTTGCCCGCAAGCGCAGTGGCAAGTCGATGGCCGACAAACTGGCTGCCGAGATCATGGATGCCTACAACAACCAGGGTGGTGCCTTCAAGCGTAAGGAGGATATGCACCGTATGGCTGAGGCTAACCGCGCATTTGCACACTTCAGATTCTAAGACAGGTATTTAAGGTAAAAGATATTAAGGATAATAAGCAATGGCAAATCGCGATCTACATTTGACAAGAAACATCGGTATTATGGCCCACATCGATGCCGGTAAGACCACCACCTCTGAGCGTATCCTGTTCTACACGGGTAAGACGCACAAGATCGGTGAGGTGCACGATGGAGCAGCCACGATGGACTGGATGGCTCAGGAGCAGGAGCGTGGTATCACTATCACCTCTGCCGCCACCACCTGTAACTGGACATGGAAGAACAAGACATTCAAGATTAACCTCATTGATACTCCGGGACACGTGGACTTCACCGCCGAGGTGGAGCGCTCACTGCGTGTGCTCGACGGAGCCGTGGCTACTTATTCTGCCGCCGACGGTGTGCAGCCTCAGTCTGAGACCGTATGGCGCCAGGCCGACAAGTACAACGTGCCCCGTATCGGTTATGTGAACAAGATGGACCGCTCTGGTGCCGACTTCTTCGAGACCGTGCAGCAGATGAAGGACATTCTGGGTGCCAACCCCGTCGTGATCCAGGTGCCTATCGGTGCTGAGGAGAACTTCAAGGGCCTGGTGGACCTGATCAAGATGAAGGCCATCCTGTGGCACGACGAGACCATGGGTGCTGAGTATGACGTTGAGGACATCCCCTCAGACCTGCAGGCAGAGTGCGACGAGTGGCGTAACAAGTTGCTCGAGGCTGCTGCCGAGTATGATGAGGCCCTGATGGAGAAATACTTCGACGATCCCGACTCTATCACCGAGGAGGAGATCATCGCCGCCATCCGCAAGGGTACCATCTCGATGCAGTGCACGCCGATGCTGCTCGGTTCGTCGTATAAGAACAAGGGTGTGCAGCCCCTGCTCGACGCTGTCTGCGCCTTCCTGCCAGCACCTGTCGACGTGGAGGTGATCAAGGGTACCAACCCCAATACCGACGAGGAAGAGGACCGTGAGCCTTCAGACGATGCTCCGACATCGGCCCTCGCCTTCAAGATCGCTACCGACCCGTATATGGGCCGTCTGGTGTTCTTCCGCGTCTACTCTGGTAAGATCCAGGCCGGCAGTTACGTCTTCAACCCCCGTTCGGGCAAGAAGGAGCGTATCAGCCGTCTGTTCCAGATGAACTCCAACAAGGAGATTCCCATGGAGTCTATCGATGCCGGTGATATCGGCGCAGGTGTAGGCTTCAAGGATATCCGCACGGGTGACACCCTCTGCGATGAGGACAAGCCCATCGTGCTGGAGTCGATGACCTTCCCCGACACGGTGATCTCTATCGCCGTGGAGCCGAAGAGCCAGGCCGACGTGGCCAAACTCGACAACGGTCTCGCCAAGTTGGCTGAGGAAGACCCGACCTTCACCGTACGTACCGACGAGCAGAGTGGTCAGACCATCATCTCGGGTATGGGTGAGTTGCACCTCGACATCATCATCGACCGTCTGAAGCGCGAGTTCAAGGTGGAGTGCAATCAGGGTAAGCCCCAGGTGAACTACAAGGAGGCCATCACCAAGACCGTCATGGGTTACCGTGAGGTCTACAAGAAGCAGTCGGGTGGTCGCGGTAAGTTTGCTGACATCATCGTGAACGTCGGTCCTGTCGATGAGGACTACGATATCAAGGAGAACGGACCTCTGCAGTTCATCAACGAGGTGAAGGGTGGTAACATCCCCAAGGAGTACATCCCTGCTATCCAGAAGGGCTTCGAGACTTCTCTGAAGAACGGTATCCTGGGTGGCTACCCGATGGATTCGCTGAAGGTTGTCGTCGTCGATGGTTCGTTCCACCCCGTGGACTCTGACCAGTTGTCGTTCGAGGTTTGTGCCCAGATGGCTTACAAGGCCATCTGCGCTCAGGCAAAGCCCGTACTGATGGAGCCCATCATGAAACTCGAGGTGGTGACACCTGAGGAGAATATGGGTGACGTGATCGGCGACCTCAACAAGCGTCGCGGTCAGGTAGAGGGTATGGACGAGGCTCGCTCAGGTGCCCGCGTCATCAAGGCCATGGTGCCCCTGTCAGAGATGTTCGGTTATGTGACCGCCCTCCGTACCATCACCTCTGGTCGTGCCACCAGTTCAATGGAGTACGATCACCACGCACCGCTCTCCAGCGCTCTGGCCAAGGCCGTGCTCGAGGAGGTCAAGGGCCGTGCAGACCTGGTATAGGTAATTATTATCAAGAATTAGAGAATTAAAGAATTTGTTTGCCGAAGAGAAAACAATAGAATTGTAAGGAATTGGAAATAATTCTTAAATTCTCAAATTCTTGATAATCAAAATAACTGCCGTTGAGCAAATGACTCTTTAACTGCAGTATTCATAAAGTTTAAAGATTAAAGATTAAAGTTTAAAGTAAAAATTATGAGTCAGAAAATTCGTATCAAGCTGAAGAGTTACGACCACAAATTGGTCGACAAGTCAGCAGAGAAGATCGTGAAGGCTGTGAAGGCTACCGGTGCTATCATCAGCGGTCCTATCCCCCTTCCCACACACAAGCGTATCTTCACCGTGAACCGTTCTACCTTCGTCAACAAGAAGGCCCGTGAGCAGTTCCAGTTGTCAGACTACAAGCGCCTGATCGACATCTACAGTTCTACTGCCAAGACGGTCGACGCCCTGATGAAACTCGAACTCCCCAGCGGTGTTGAGGTTGAGATCAAGGTATAGTACCCTGTATCCCGGCAGATATTTAAGAAACCGAGAGCCTTGTGCTTTCGGTTTCTTTGCTTTGAAACGTTTCTCCATCTTTGTGAGACAAAAACCTATGTTGATCAATGAACTTTTGTGTACTTTTGCAGTCTCATTCTAAAACGATATGCGACAGTTGTCTTTTATAGCACTATTCTTGTTGTACAGTTTGATGACATTTGGTCAAACTGGGCATTTTATTTCATCGGAACGTTTTTCCAGTAGTCTCATCAATGATATATGTCAGGATAAGTACGGCTATATCTGGATTGCGACCGACAACGGCTTGAACAAATATGATGGCTACCGCTTCACGACATATCTCTCTCAGCCTGATAATTCCACTACCTTGAATAGCCATATTGTAACCAGTCTCTATTGCGATCATAACGGTCAGTTGTGGATCGGAACGAGAATAGGCTTGTCGCGCTATGATTATGCGACAGATCAATTTGTCCGTTACTCGTTCTCCGATCAGGAAACGCCTCGCGTGATTTCCATCATGGAGCGGAAGAACGGTGAGTTCCTGGCAGGAACATCCGGGCGTGGACTCTATGCCTTGTCGGGTGATTCCCTCAAGAAGGTTCCTGGCGGATATACAACAGGTTCGGGTAACTGGTATTATAACCAAATGATGGAAGACAGTCAGGGGAGGTTCTGGAAATGCGGCTATGGGGAAGAGGTGACGATGAAAGACCATGCGGGTGTTCACCAATTTTTCGTTGACCAGGGCATCATCGTCTGTCTGGCAGAGATGGATGGCGATATTTTAGTTATAGGTCTGCATGGCATCAGCCGGTATCATCACGGCAAAATGATGGCTGCCGACATCGACTTGTCGGCTCTTGGTGGTACGGATGTCGTGATGTGTAGTGCGCATCAGGATCACGACGGCAATATCTATATCGGCACGCGTGGTGCCGGCCTCTTCTTCCTGGGGAAAGGCAGTCGGAAACTGGTACGCGTGGAATGTAGTCTGTACGGTATGGACTTGAATTCGGCGAAAATATGGTGTATCAGCGAGGACCGTCTTGGGAATATCTGGTTGGGCTGCCAGTCGAAGGGGCTGGTGATGATTCCGCGCGTGCAGCCGCAATTTTCATCGTGGAGTTTCTCAGCGCAAGGCTACCGACTCAGTTCAAGTGTGACTTCGGTGTGCGAGGGAGATAACGGTATGACCTGGTGTACCGTGCAAGGCAGCGGTGTGTTCGGATTCGACAGTCACGGGCGTATCGTGGCCCATCCTGCCGCACCTCCTGCGGCGGAGTTTGTTTTCCGCGATACTCAGGGGCTGTATTGGATTGGTGATGACGAGGCTCTTTATGCTTATGACCCTCAGACAGGCAGGTCGCAGAGGCAGGCTTCCTTTACTTGTGAAAAGGTGAACGATATGACAGATGTCGGGAACGGGTATCTATACATTTCGACTTATTCCCGAGGCTTCTGTGCTTATAATACCAAGGATAAGTCGGTCAGGAATTATCTGGCCACGCAGACAGATCCCGTGAGGGGCTCTCTTTGTAATAACTGGATCCTGGCCATGATGCCTGACAGGCATGGTCACATCTGGCTGGCTACATCCTCAGGCGTTTCATGCTATGACCCGCAGAGGGACAGCTTCCGGCCGTATGGCTGGGACAGCCTGCTGGACGGTATGATGTGCTACTCTCTTTGCGAGACGAAACAGGGTGAAATCCTTATTGGAACGGACCAGGGCATGTTCAGTTACCACGATGGTGACCAGGAGGCGAAGCGCTTCAAGTACGGCGACGGATTGGCCGACAAGACGGTGGGCTATATCGTCCAGGCCAACAACGAAGATATCTGGTGTGCTACCTCGATGGGTATATGGCAGTATGACGTCCGGAAAAAGCAGTTCATCGGTCATGTCAGTGGTAATGGCCTGAATATGAAGGAATATGTCAATTGTGTTGGCATGCATACCAATCATGACATGATTTGTTTTGCTAACAATGACGGTTTCATCGTGTTCAACCCGGCCCTGGTAACAGGCAGTCATAAGGATTTCCCGACTGTCAAGCTGACGGGTTTCAATATAGCCGGTCAACCCGTAAACGCCCTGACCGAGAGTAACGGGCGGAGGATTGCCGACGGTCCAGTGATCGAGACAGACTGCTATGAGGTGTCCTATCTTGACAACAGCGTGACACTGGAGTTCTCGTTGCTCGACTTCAACAGTCCCCGGAACATCATCTATGAGTACAGAATTAATGAGGGCCGGTGGCTGCAGACACGAGAGGGTGAGAACAGTGTTCAGCTGAGCCACCTGCAGCCGGGAACTTACGAGATAGAGGTGAGGGCACTCGCGGCAGGAGCCAGATCAGAGACCAAGAACATTATCGTGGAGGTGACTCCGCCTTGGTATCGTTCCGGCTGGGCGTATATGATTTATTTACTGGGCGTTATGGGCATTGTGGGCATGATGGGATGGATGTGGAAACGGAGTGCTAATCAACAGCTGGACGAGGAGAAGATGAAATTTCTGATCAATGCGACGCACGACATCCGCTCGCCGCTGACGCTCATCATGGGACCATTGGCCAAGTTGAAGACACTCGTTGGTGAAGGCGAGGGTAAAGCCTATATTGAGACGATTGACAGGAATGCGCAGCGCCTCATGCTGCTCGTGAATCAGATACTCGATGAACGGCGTATCGACAAGCACCAAATGCAGTTGCACTGCCGTGAGACCAACATGGTGGATTTTATCAGTGGCATCTGTAAACTCTATCAGTACAATGCCAACCAGCGTAACATTACCTTCACCTTCGAGCACGATAAGGACCATGTACTGGCATGGGTGGATCGTATTCATTTTGACAAGGTCGTGTCAAATCTCTTGTCGAATGCCTTCAAGTACACCTTTGACGGGGGTGAGGTGAAAGTGGTGCTGCGTGAATTAGAGAAAGACATCGAAATAAAGGTTGTGGACAACGGCACTGGTATTAAAGAAGAAGATAAGGAGCGCCTTTTCACCCGTTTCTATCAAGGCCGTAACTCCGATGACCTTGGTATGCAGGGTACTGGTATCGGTCTGAACCTGAGTCAGGCCATCGCCCAACTTCATGGTGGCAAGATAAAGGCTGACAATCGTAGCGATGGTCAAGGAGCCTGCTTCACGGTGACGCTGCCCAAGGGCAACAGTCATCTGAAATCGGATCAGATTGTCACCGACAGTCCTGCCCGTGAGGTGCTCTCTGACGGCAATAGTGACAAACGCCGCTTCCGCCAGTTTAAAATTCTTGTGGTAGATGATGACCAGGAGATCGCCGACTATATCACGAACGAACTGGGCAGCCGCTATAAGTTTAATCATGCGCCTAACGGCAAAGAGGGTCTGAAGATGCTTCTGACTGACGACTACGATCTCGTGATCAGCGATGTGATGATGCCTGAAATGGATGGTCTCACCCTCCTGAAGCGGATCAAGGATAATCCTCAGATTTCGGAGATCCCGGTTGTCATGCTTACTTCCAAGGCTGAGGTGGAACATAAACTTGAAGGTCTGAAATCTGGGGCTGATGCCTATATAGCCAAACCTTTCAGCATGGAAGAGCTTCATATCCAGATAGACAACCTCATAGATAATGTGCGCCGCTTGCGCGGGAAGTTCAGCGGGGCTGTCCAACAGGAAAAACGTGTAGAGAACATCGAGGTGAAGGGTAATGATGACGCTCTGATGGAGCGTGTGATGCGTTCTGTGAATGCCCACTTGTCAGACCCGGACTTCAATATCGACGCCCTGGCCAGTGATGTTGGCATCAGCCGGGCCCAGCTGCACCGCAGGATGAAGGAGATAACAGGCATCTCGAGCGGTAAGTTCCTTCGTAACCTACGTATGGAACAGGCAGCCCGCCTGTTGCGTGAGGGAGCGGTGAATGTTTCCCAAGTTGCTGACCGTGTCGGTTACGATGACCGGGCGCATTTCTCAACAGCTTTTAAGGCTCATTTTGGTCAGTCCCCGACAGAATATGCGGAGGCGTATAAGGACAAATGATGCATTTTCTTCAGTTTGCACGGTTTTCGAAAACCCATGAAACGTTTTCCTTGCGACGATATCCCTATTTATAACTACCTTTGCAGCATATTTTATAATCAAATAACTAACGTAAATGAAACAAAAGCAACTGATGAAGAGAACAGTCTCAGCATTGTTGATGCTGCTGATGCTCAGCCTTGGTGCATGGGCTCAGGAGGGAATCAACGTGACAGGAACTGTCGTCGACGAGAGCGGAGAACCCGTTATCGGCGCCTCTGTGGTTCTGAAAGGCAAGAGCGGCAGCGGAACAATCACCGACTTTGACGGTGTGTTCAATCTGACCGTGCCAAACCAGAACAGTGTGATTGTCGTCTCCTATGTGGGAATGATTTCCAAGGAGGTGAAAGCGGTGAGCGGTAAATCGATTAAGGTAGTCTTGAAGGAAGATGCTGCCCAGCTGAGTGAAGTGGTGGTTGTCGGTTACGGACAGCAGAAGAAGGCATCCGTGGTGGGAAGTATCACACAGACGGACGCGAAGACGTTGGAGCGTCACAGCGGACTGCCCTCTCTGGGTGCAGCCTTGACTGGTAACCTGCCTGGTGTCATCACGACAGCCTCTACCGGTATGCCTGGTGAGGAAGACCCGAAGATTGTGATTCGTGGTGCCGCTACCCTGAATGGTAGTGCGGATCCGCTGATTCTGGTAGATGGTATTGAGCGCCCAATGAACACAGTGGACCTGAGTTCGGTGCAGAATATCTCGGTGCTGAAGGATGCTTCGGCAACGGCTGTGTACGGTGTGAAGGGTGCCAACGGTGTTATCTTGATTACGACGAAGCGCGGTCAGGAGGGTAAGGCTCAGGTGCATGTGAAGGCCAATTCGACGATGAAGGTGGTGAGTAAACTGCCTGAGAAGTATGACTCGTACGACACATTTATTATTAAGGATGACGTGGTGCAGCGGGAGACGCCGGTGAGTGCGGGCTCGTGGGGAGCCTTTAAGGATCTGGAGACGATCAGGAAGTACCGCTATCCTGCTAATTCGACGGAGTGGGACCGCTACCCGAATGTGGACTGGCAGGACGAGTTGTTCAAGAGTACGGCTATGTCGTATAATGTGACGGCGGACGTGAGCGGCGGTACGAAGGTTGTGAGGTATTTCGCTGCCATCGACTTCACGCACGAGGGTGATATATTTAAGGAGTTCTCGAACGACCGGGGCTATACTTCTGGTTTCGGTTACAACCGTATCAACTTGCGCTCTAACCTGGACTTCGACATCACGAAGACGACGCAGTTCACCGTGAACCTCTTCGGTTCGAACGGCGTGCGTCGTTATCCCTGGGGTAATTCAGGTGGCAGTGATGCTTTCTGGGGCGGTATCTACCGGACGGCTCCAGACTCGTTCCGACCGATTAACAGCAACGGTTCGTATGGCTTCTATGCTCCGCGTGATGCCGACCAGCCGAACTCGGTGGCCAACATTACGTATGCGGGTGACGAGCGGGCCACGAACACGCAGATTACGACTGACTTCATCCTGAAGCAGGATCTGGCATTCGTGACCAAGGGTCTGAAGTTCTCGGCTCGTCTGTCATACGACAATACGATGAGGGAGACGCAGCGCGGTGTTAATGACTCGAACTATCATCCGTATTATGAGTATATCAACCCTGAGTCGGGTGATATCAGTTATAATTCCCGCTGGAACCAGGATGAGGATACACCGTATAATGAGCAGGTGCTCTGGGGTACGAGTGCGGGCAGCGTGGACAAGGGTTATACGTATCGTAAACTGTATTACTCTCTCCAACTGGACTATGCGCGACAGTTCGGCCAGCACGAGGTGACGGCGCTGGGCCTGTTCAGCCGCGACACATACGCACGAGGCTCGGAGTTCCCACACTATCGTGAGGACTGGGTGATGCGTGCGACTTACAACTATGCAAGCCGCTATTTCGCAGAGTTCAACGGTGCCTATAACGGTAGTGAGAAGTGGGGCTCGAACAACCGCTTCAAGTTCTTCCCCGCTGTGTCTGCCGGTTGGATGATCAGCGAGGAAGCGTTTGTGAAGAAGAACCTGAAATTCCTTGATATGCTGAAGGTCCGTGCTTCTTGGGGTAAGGTTGGTGACGACAACCCTGGCGGGCGCTGGCAGTACCGTGACGAGATTGACTATCCGGCGAACTACTGGAAACAGGGTCCCGGCATGGATGATCGTTCTCCTTACCGTCAGTACACGTTCACGCGTCTGGGTAACCCGGATATCAAATGGGAGACGGTGGAGAAGAAGAACTTAGGTTTCGACTATTCGTTCTTAGGCGGTCTGATTGCGGGTTCGTTTGATATCTTTGCCGACAAGCGCTCTGACGTGATTGTCGGCGGTGCCGAGCGCGCTATCCCCTCTTACTTTGGCTTCGAGGCTCCTACGTCTAACGTGGGTGTTATCAAGAATAATGGTTGGGAACTGACCGTACGCCTGAATAAGGTGTTCCCCAACAAACTGCGCGTATGGGCCAACTGTAACATCACGCACGCCGTGAATAAGATTGACTTCGCCGATGATCCGGAACTGAAGCCTGCCTACCAGAAGAAGGCCGGCTATGCCATTGGTCAGACAACATCATGGATTGATGCGGGATTCTTGAATACCTGGGATGACGTAATCGGCGAGGCCTCACGTGTGACGAAAGACGATTTGATACTGCCAGGTGACTACCGTATCGTGGACTTCAATGCCGACGGTATCATCGACAATGACGACCGTGCTCCTTATAAATATACTGGTACGCCGCAGAATTCCTATAGTGCTACAATCGGTGCCGAGTGGAAGGGCTTCAGCATCAGCTGTCAGTTCTATGGTGTGGATAATGTGACGCGTTACATCAACTTTGATGAATTCTATGGTGCCACCAACGGACTCTTCAAGGAAGGCAACTATTATTATGCCAGCACAGGCTCCGGTAAACTTCCTCTGCCGCGATGGACGGCCAAGCTGGAGGAGCGTGACCAGGGTACGCGCTACTACTATGACGGTGCGTTCGTACGTCTGAAGAATGCGGAGATTTCGTATACCTTTACCCAGAACTGGCTGAAGAAGGTCGGGCTGAACATGCTGAAGGTGTATCTGAATGGTGACAACCTCCTTCTCTGGACTGACATGCCCGATGACCGTGAGTCTAACTTCAGCGGTGCCGGTAACAGAGGTGCCTATCCTACGGTACGCCGCTTCAATATGGGTATTGACTTGAACTTCTAAATTAAAAGCGTTATGAAAATGATGAATATATATAAGAAAGGTGTGATGGGCGTTATGAGCCTGATGGGCGTTATGGGCGTCATGGGCCTGGCATCGTGCACGGACTATCTGGACAAGGAGGAGAGAAGTATTATAGACGCGTCGCAGCCCTATCTGAACTTCAGAAACTTCCAGGGCTTCGTGGAGGAACTGTACACTGCCATGCCCATTATGACGGGCCACCAGTACCACAGTGCCTGGAATTTCGGTGAGGATGACTATTGGGAGCCGCAGGAGAGCCGTCAGCTACCTAACGCCATCGACCAGGGAAACTACTGGGGATGGAACGAGTGTTTCTATTCTTATTTCAAAGAGAAACAGGGTGGTATGAACACAGGTACTCCTGAGCGTATGATCAATGACGTATCGACCAAGGGTTATCTGTATGGTCTTTGCTGGTTCGGTATCCGTAAGGCTAATATCGGTATTGCCAACCTTGACAAACTGGTGGATGCTACGCAGGAAGAGAAGAACCTCATAGCAGGACAGCTGTATTTCTTCCGTGCCTGGAACCACTTCATGTTGATGCAGTACTGGGGAGGTCTGCCCTATATCGATGTGGTGCTTGATGCGAATTCTGTCTTCAACCTTCCCCGTCTGAACTATCAGGCTACCGCCGAGAAGGCCGCTGAGGATTTCCAGAAAGCTGCTGACCTGCTGCCCATTGACTGGGATCAGACAGCTGCCGGTAAGGCTACCTTAGGCAAGAACGCTGTACGTATAAATAAGGTGATGGCACTGGCCTATAAGGGTAAGGACCTGCTTTGGGCCGGTAGTCCGATGATGAATCAGGAGTCGACGGGCAATGCCACCTATAACGCAGATTTCTGTAAGCGCGCTGCCGATGCCTTTGCAGAGGCGCTGAAGATTTGTGAAGAGACCGGCCGTTACGAACTGGCTGACTGGGATCACTACCAGGAGATTTTCTATACCTATAAGCAGAATAAACTGAACGGTCTGAAGGAGGTGTTGTTCTGGGAGAATATGGCTACTTGTCACATTGGTGTGTGGCGTTGGAACCTCGTCAACGACTGGCGTCCGCCATTGATCAACAACTCGGGTATCAAGTGCTATCCCGCTGCTAATTATACCGACTATTTCGGCATGGCCAACGGTCTGCCAATCCCCGATATTACCAAGCCTGATGCCGCCAGTGGTTACAATCCAGAATATCCTTACAAGGACCGTGACCCGCGCTTCTACTATAACTTCATCTATGATGCTGTGAAGACCGTGCTGGATGGTAGTAAGATCCTGAAAGACGGTCTGCCCGACGAACACAAGCAGTATGCCAGCCTCTATGAGGGCGGTCTCTATCGTACTGATACACCTTCAAAGTGCGTGTTTACCGGTTATATGAACAAGAAGTTCACCTCTCAGTATATGAACGACTTCGACGATTATAAGGAGGGTACTGTTCTTGTGATGCCGCTCATGCGTCTGGCCGATGTCTATCTGATGTATGCCGAGTCTGCTGCTGCAGGTTATGGCTCTGCCACTGCCAGTGCTACCGGCTATAACCTCTCGGCTGTAGGTGCAATAGATAAGGTTCGTGCACGTGCAGGTGTGGCAGGTGTCGATTCCAAGTTCTTGGGTTCTGTCGATGATTTCATGAGCGAGGTCCGTCGTGAGCGTGCCGTTGAACTCTCTTTCGAGGGGCATCGCTTTACGGACCTGCGCCGCTGGCTGTTGCTCGACAAGGCTCCTTACAACAAGAAGACCGCTGTTTACTTTGACCGTGCTGCTGATCAGTCTGACAAGGAGCGCTATGCCAATCCAAAGGAGAATCATGTGTTGAACTTGCGTGAGGTGGTGCTCACCGAGCGTAAATACACACTGCCCAAGCACAACTGGTTCCCATTCCCGCAGAAGGATGTTCAGATGTATCCTGAATTTGCTCAGAATCCGGGTTGGTGATTTTAATGATGAAAGATTAAACATTAAAGATGAAGAATTATATGAAACTACATAAGACATTTGCCTTACTGATGCTTTCCGCCGTCATAGGCGAAGGTTCGGTAGCAAAGGCTCAGCAGGTAGCAGACACTGCACAGGTCAATGTGGCATTCGGTACGCAGGCCAAAGAGAATATCCTTGGTGGCGTCAGCGCTGTCAGTGTGTCCGACTTGCTGAAAAAGGATTATTATACCAGTAGCCTCGGTGAACTGTCAAGCCTGGTCGGTGGCTATAACGGTAGCGTCTGGGGACAGAATCCTCTTATCCTGGTTGATGGCGTTCCCCGCGAGGCGAGCATGGTGAATCCTACCATGATTGAGTCGATTACCGTCATGAAGGCTGCCAGTGCGGTTGCCCTCTATGGTAGCAAGGGTGCCAAGGGTGTTGTCCTGATTACCACCAAGCGTGGTGCATCCGAGCCCCTGCGTATTGACGTCCGTGCCAATACCGGTTTGTATTTTGCGAAGCGTTACCCGAAATATCTGGGTGCTGCTGACTATATGAGGCTGTATAACGAGGCCCGCACCAACGATGGCCTGGCACCTCAGTATGACGAGGCCACCATATACAATACGGCAGCCGGCGTCAATCCCTATCGTTATCCCGATATGGACTTTTATACCAGTGAGTTCCTGCGCAAGGCTTATAACCGTAGTGACGTGACTGCAGAGATCTCCGGTGGCAGTGACCGAGCAAGCTACTATGTCAATTTAGGCACAGAGTACAATCAGAGCATGGTGAAATATGGTGACAAGAAGAATGATGACGACCTCAACTTGCATGTCCGTGCCAATGTGGACATGAAAATTACTGACTGGCTGTCTGGCTTCACCAATGCTGCCATGAAGTTTCAGAACAACTATTCCGGTCGTGGTGATTTCTGGGGAGCTGCAGCAACCCTGCGTCCGAACTGGTATTCTTCGTTGCTGCCCATCAGTATGATGGACCAGAACGTCTCTTCTGTTGCTTCGCAAATCAAGTCGAGTACGAATATCATTGACGGCGAGTATCTGCTTGGCGGTAATAATGCCAACCAGACGACTGTCTATGGTGACATGTTGAAGGCCGGCTATATCAAGTCTCGCGTACGTACCTTTATGTTTGATGTCGGTTTGAAAGCAGACTTGGGAAGTATTCTTAATGGCCTGACCTTCAGCACCGTCTATAGCATTGACTACTGGTATGACTATAACGAGGCATGGCAAGAGAAGTATGCTGTCTATGAGCCGGTCTGGTCTCAGATGAACGGACAGGATGTCATTATCGGCCTGAACAAGTATGGTCTTGATGAGCCTGCCACCAGTGAGTACATCGGACAGGCATTTGACCAGCAGACCACCACGTTCCGTGCGCAGTTTGATTACAAGAACAGCTTCGACCTGCATAACATTGCTGCCACGCTGATGGGCTGGGGCTACCAGCAGCAGCTGGCGCGTGACGCTGACCACAGCAGCAGTGACTATCACCGCACGAGCAACCTGAACGCCGGCCTGCGTGTCGATTACAACTATGCACAGCGTTATTATGCGGAACTCAGTGGAACGCTTGTTCATTCTGCCAAGTTGGCTGAAGGCCACCGAAATGCCTTCTCGCCCTCTGCAGCTCTCGGCTGGCGCATCAGTAATGAGAAGTGGTTTAAGGAGAACGTTTCGTTCGTGGACAACCTGAAGCTCACCGCAGCTTATTCTGTGCTCAATCAGGATATCGACCTTGAAGGCTGGTATATGTATCAGGGCGCATACAATGCCAGTGGCGGGTGGTACAGTTGGCAGGATGGTAACCAGGGTGGTGCAGCCCCCACCTCCACCCGTGCGGAGAACCTCGAGCTGACCTATGTGAAGCGCAAAGAATGGCGCATAGGTCTGGAGGGTAGCCTGCTGAACCGCATGATTACCTTTGACGTGAACTACTTCAATCAGAAGACTGACGGTCTGATCACTACTGGTGAAGCTACACTCTATCCCAGCTTCTTTACCGGAAGGGGAAGTTTCCTGCCCAATACCAACTACAATGCAGATAATCGCAGCGGTATTGACTTTGATATTCATTTCAATAAGAAGTTCGGTCAGGTGGAAGCTTCTCTCGGTGTTGTCGGCATGTACTACACGACGAAGGCCGACAAGCGTGACGAACTTTGGGCCAATGACTACCAGTATCGTGCAGGCCACAGCCTGAGCACTGCTTGGGGCTACGAGTGTGAGGGATTCTTCAATAGTCAGGAAGAGATAGACAATCACGCTACGCAGACCTTCGGTGTGGCCCGTCCTGGCGACCTGAAGTATAAAGACCAAAACAATGATGGTGTCATTGACTCTAAGGACCAGGTTGACCTGGGCAAGACCGCGGCTCCTTTCTTCTATGGTGTGAATCTGGAACTGAAGTGGAAGAACTTTACCTTCTTCGCCTTGGCTTCTGGACAGGCAGGTGGTATCGCCTTCAAGAACAATAGTTACTATTGTCCGACAGGTACGAGCAAGTACAGTGTCTATGCCCTTGACCGTTGGACGCCTGCTACGGCCTCTACAGCGTGTTATCCCCGTCTGACAACTACAGACAATGCTAACAACACTCAGACTTCTTCGTTCTGGAAGTATTCTACCAACCGCTTCGACCTGACGAAGGTACAGGTGACTTACGACATGCCCCAGCAGTGGTTTGAGGGTAAGTTTGTCAAGGGACTGAGCGTCTATCTGAACGGGGAGAGCCTCCTGACTATCTCTGGTGAGCGTGAGATTCTGGAGACGGTGATTGGCGCTATGCCCCAGTGTCGTTTCTACAACCTCGGCGTTAAGGTCAATCTTTGATAAAAACAGTAAAAAGGTAAAAAAGATATAAATTATGATTACCAAAGTATTAAAATATACAGTTCTTTCGCTGGGTCTGACCTTTGTGCTTACCTCTTGCGACGATCTGGTGGAGCCTGCGTTGGAGAACCAGAAGGACTTGGATGCCTTAGAGAAGGAGGCGCTCTCTGTACAGCGTCTTCTGACGAATGCCTATGCTATGCTGCCTGCATATTATGACAACAGCGACTATGCTACTGACGATGCAGTGACCAACCAGAAGAGCGACGCCTATCTCAGAATTGCCACTGGCGGTTGGACGGCAGACAATACGACATTGAGCGTATGGAGCTCCTCGTATGCTGCTATCCAGTATGTGAACCTTTTCTTGCAGACCAAGGACGGTCAGCGCTATGTGAAGAATGAGACCACGAACGCCCTGCTGAGCCGCCGCCTGTTGGGTGAGGCCTACGGTCTGCGCGGCATTCACCTCTATTACCTGCTGCGCAATCACGCCGGGCTTGCGGGCAATCAGTTGACCGGCGTGCAGCTGTTCAACGAGGCATTGGATATCAACAGCGATTTCAATATCTCTCGCACGGCATTTGCGGATTGTGTCGCCAAGGCTCTTGCCGACTTTGATGAGGCTGTGAAGAATCTGCCGTCGGACTATGGTGACATCAGTGATGATTCTGCGATTCCGGCTAAGTTCCGCGACATCACTACCGATCATTCCATGTACAACCTTGTGATGGGTAACGAGGCGCGCCAGTTGGTGAATGCCAAGATTGTCGAGTCGTTCCGCTCCCGCCTGCTGTTGCTGGCTGCCAGCCCTGCTTTCCTGAATGACGGCTGGGACAAGGCTGCCAATGCTGCTGCTACCGTTATTGACGAGTTAGGCGGCGTGTCTGCCCTGCCAGCTGACGGTATCACTTATTATGATGGCGACAACGTGGCAGATGCTACACTGGCAGAGGGTGCCAATCCCAAGGAAATCCTATGGCGCGGTAATAAGGAGACCAACAGTACGACACAGGAGAGTAATAACTATCCTCCCACACTTTTTGGTAACGGTATGATGAACCCCACCCAGAACCTGGTGGATGCCTTCCCCACGGCTACCGGCTATCCTATCAGCGACAGCCGCTCCGGTTATGACTCGCAGGCTCCTTATGCAAACCGTGATCCTCGCCTGGATCTGTATATCCTCCATGATGGCAGCACTGCCGGTGTGAACAGCACTGTGATCCGTACCGGCAGCAAGTCGGGTTCCGACGACGGTATCGATGTCGTGGAGAGCAAGTCAACGCGTACTGGCTACTATATGAAAAAGCGTCTGCGCATGAATGTCAACTGCAACCCCTCTTCTACTTCGGGACAGACACATATCACGCCGCGCATCCGTCTGACGGAGATTTTCCTGAACTATGCTGAGGCAGCCAACGAGGCCTGGGGCCCGAAGGGTGAAGGCGGCCACGGTTATTCAGCCTACGACATCATCAAGGCTATCCGCCAGCGTGCGGGAATCACTGATACCGGTTATCTGGAGGAGTGCGCTGCAGATAAGGAGAAGATGCGCCAGCTGATTCGTAACGAGCGCCGTCTGGAACTCTGCTTTGAGAGTTTCCGCTTCTGGGATCTGCGCCGCTGGAAGTCTGACCTGACGGAAAGTGCCCGTGGTCTTGATGTCAACGAAGACCTCAGCGGCATTACCTACACTCCGCTGAACAGTGTGGAGGTACGTGCTTTCCAGCCTTATCAGACTTATGGCCCTATCCCGCAGTCTGAGGTGCTGAAGTTTAATAGCCTGCAGCAGAATGACGGCTGGAAGTGATTTTAATTAGCAATTAGAAATTAGATATCAGAAATTATGATTACCAAGAATATAATAAATAGAATCCTCTTTGTGGGCGTTGTGAGCTGCGGTCTCGCTGCCGGGCTCTCCTCCTGCAAGAGCGGTGACCAGGACTTTCCCGATTTCGAATCTCAGACGTGTTATTTCGCTAAGCAGTATCCCGTCCGTACAGTAGAGTTGGGCAATGACCTGTACGTTGATCTGACACGTGACAATCAGCACAAGGTTCAGATTCAGGCCACCATGGGCGGTGCCTATAGCAATCCGCGTGACATTACCATCGATTTCGGCATTGACGCTTCGCTGTGCGGAGGTGTTACCTTCGCAGACGGGACGGATGTTACTCCGATGCCGGAGAGTTATTACAGGCTGCTGGGCAATACTATTGTGATTCCTAAGGGCGATCCTGTCGGCGGTGTGGAAGTGCAGTTAGAGGACGCCTTCTTTGATGATCCTCTGTCGGTCACCAACCACTATGTGATTCCCGTCCGCATGATTAAGGCTACGGGTGTCGATTCTATCCTATCTGAGAAGAACTTCGTACTCTATGCCGTGAAGTATGTGAACAGGTATCATGCAGAGTATCTCATTAACGGCGACCTTCAGGGCGCTACGGCTTTCGTCACTACGAAGGGCCTGAATACTTCGTTGATGAACTATGCTGCGAAGGATGCCTCCGGCAAGGCCTATAACTGCGAACTGCAGCTGAACTTCGACAATAGCGGCAACTGCACCGTCAGTACGAATACCGACGGCTTCACGGCGAGCGGCTCGGGTCGCTTCGTCGAGGCAGACGAGTCGCAACTTGTCGGTAACCGCCATCCTGACACGCTGTATCTTGACTTCCAGGTGTCGAATGACGGCCTTGGCATCAGTGTTTCAGAGAAGTATGTGCTGACGGTCAAGACCCGCGGCGTGAAGTCAGAGACTTTTAAGTAATCAAGAAACAAGTAAGCTATGAAACAGAAACTATTTTCAATCGGTTGTATGCTGGGCCTCTTTGCAGCGATGACACTGATGACAGGATGCGCCAAGGAGTTTGACAATTCTTCTGCTGCCGGCGAGAAACCTGCTGCTGTCGCAGAGGCTGAGCACTTGGCTTCGTACGGCACGCTGACAACCTATATCGACGCTGCCAATTTCCGCCTGGGCAACACGCTGGCATCTTCAGAATTCGATGAGGGAACTGCAGCAGCCTCGCTGACGTTCTCCAATTTCAATGATGTGACGATTCCCGACCTCTTTGTCCACAGCCAGCAGGTGGATAACGAGGGTAATATCAATATGCTCTTAGCTGCCTCAATGGCCAAGGATGTCTGCGAGAAGGGTATCAATGTCTTTGCTCCGGCTCTCTGTGCCAGCACCAACATCAATACGACCTATCTCTCTCAGCTCATTGAGCCGGAGACGGTCGAAGAAGATGAGGTGACGGGCTACGATGTCATCGACTTCGAGGCTGATGCGCCGGGCACTGCTTATCCTCTACAGAAGGCTACTGGCGACGAGGGCAAGGGCTCAGCAGCCGTGGAGGATGATCCTGATGGCCAGACGGGGCATGTGATCCATGGCACCAAGACGAATAACTCATACGTCGCCATCACCTACAAGTTCCCTGAAGGACGCAAATTAGGCGACTACTCAGAACTGACATTCGACTATCGGGCTGTGAATGCTACGGCACTGAATCAGAAGGTCTTCTTTGCCATGGGCGGCAAGAACGCCGAGTTCAAGAGCCCTAAGGATTTCGGTTGCGAACTGAATGTCTGGGGGCGTGGGCTGATCAACATCGACTTTGAGGCGCTGGCCTTCTCTGACGACCAGAAAGGACAGACGGAGGTGACCGTCGTCTTAGGACCGAAGCTGATCAACTGCGATTATCTTGTGGATAACATTTCGTTCAAATACAAGTATCGCCCGACCTACGAGGTGGAGAAGACTCCTGAAGAGAAGCGCCAGATTATCGGCGGCGCCCTGGGCGATTACATTGCTGCCGCTATGGAGGCTGCTCCTCTGATCAACTACTGGACGGTAGCTGACTGCCCTGTCACCTCTTCTGCCGACCTGATCTGGAAGCAGACCTTGGGCGAGGCCTATTTCGCCTATGCGGCACAGAAGATGCGCGAACTGCGCGGTGATGCCAAGCTGTTCGTAAGTGAGCGGTTGATGGATCCTGATGTACGCGCTGAGCTGCTGCGCCTTCTGACGGCCAACGCTGTGGGCATGGATCAGATTAACGGTATCGACGCGCTGGTGTCTATTGAAGCCGCCTCGTTCGATGCGAACGGCTTTGCTGTGATGCTGAAGGATCTTGCTGCTACAGGCAAGCTGATCCGCCTGACCATCCAGAATGTCTCCGGTACGGATGCGGAAGCTGCCGCCGCTTTGGCTCAGGTTGTTACTACCTACAAACAGCAGGTACCGGGCGCCCAGCAGTACGGCATCACTTTCGGGGCTGTGGTAGAATCGGCTGCCAATGCCGGTCTGTGGTCAACTGCCTTAAACCGTAAGTCGCCTTACGCCAGCCTTGCAGATGCCTTGCAGTAGTAACTCATAACGTTGCCAGGGAAGACCTGTTTCCCCTGGCAACGTTATGTTGCAACATTTAGGCAATGTAATGAGACGTTTTTCTATGGCTGTTATATAATAAGTTTGTACTTTTGCAGCCGAAAAGATTATCGTTTAAAATAATAACATTCATTATTAACTAAAATTTTTTGAGTATGAAGATTTTTACTAAATCAGTTTTTGCAGCTATCGCATTGATGGCAGGTGTAACAACAGCAAACGCACAGGACGAGTGGATGGATCCTGAGCAGTGGGTAGAGGTAGTGCCCGAAATGTGGTTCCAGTGGGGCAATCCCGATGATGAGACACATTGTACTAAAGATGCTGAGATGACAGGTGAGATGACTCCTGCCTGGAATCTGAACGCTGAGATTGGTGCTGGTGCATGTGTCCTCGGTGCTGAGAACGTGACATACAACCTGTATGCTGACATTTCTGAGTATGACAAGCTGATTATCTTCGGTACTGGTGGTCCTGGTATGCGTGTGATGTGCAACCGTGTCATCAACGAGGGTGCTTGGAAGAACCTGGTTGTTGGTTTCAATGCAGATGATCCCCACTGGAATGCTGATCTGGAGTGTCTGGCTATCGACCTGGATGAGCTCAAGACCATGACTCTGACTGCTAATGGTGAAGGTGATGAAGAAGGCTTCAAGACCGGTGACGAGCGTGTCGACGATTTCTGTCACCTGCACTGCCTGAAGAACGCTTGGGGTGGTGAGTTCCCTGTAACAGTGACTGCTGTCTATCTTTGGAAGGGTGGTGAGACTGCCATCAAGGCCGTGAAGAACGTGAAGAAAGACAATGCTTACTACAACCTGCAGGGTATGCGCATTGCTAATCCTTCTAAGGGCTTGTTCATCCAGAATGGTAAGAAGGTGATCCTGAAATAAACGGCTTTGAAAATAGAGTAGATGATTAATTCCGAAGGGGGGGGGTGCATTTTGAGCACGCCCTCTTTTTTGTAAATGCTTCAATGTTTCATGCAGATGTCAGAAATGTTTCAGATTGCTCATTATTTGCGGGTTGTGACATTTCCCATTATGACATGAAACAAAATTCTTTGGCATAATTGAAAAACATTCGTACCTTTGCACCGTAGTTTTTTCATATGGATAGTGAATATAGTTAGTTAAGAAAGCCTGGACTTGTGTAAGTCTGGGCTTTTCTAAAAACCAAATCAGTCTAACAAGGAATTTTATATATGATGAAGAAATTGCTGCTATTGCTGATAGTCGTTCCTCTCTGTGTGCAGGGGCGAAGTTTCAAGGTGCGTAATGCTACTGTCAGTTATTCCCAGGAGGAACCTAAGCAAGTGCTCCGTGCTATCAATGATCTCCGTATTGACATTGAGAGAGTGACGGGTGCAGGTAAAGATGGCGTAAGGAATGAGGGTGGTCAAATCGTCGTAGGTACCTACGGCAGTAAGACCATTGAAAAGCTCATTGCAAAAGGACTGCTGAAGGAACAGGACCTTATGGGCAAATGGGAGAGTTATGTCATTACTGTGACCAACGAACCTGAGCCCCGTTTGGTGATTGCCGGCAGCGACAAGCGCGGTACCATTTATGGCATCTATGAAGTGTCGCAACGAATCGGTGTCACGCCTTGGTATTGGTGGGCTGACGTGCCTGTCAGGCAGAATCCGCAGGCCACTATCGACTGCGACTACTATGCCTCGGGTGAGCCGACGGTCAGGTATCGTGGCATCTTCATCAATGATGAGGACTGGGGACTGAAGCCCTGGGCTGCGTCAAATTATGAGCGTGAGCTGGGCGACATCGGTCCCAAGACCTACGCCCGTGTCTGTGAGCTGCTACTCCGTCTCAAGGCAAATATGTTGGCACCGGCCATGCATTCGTGTACAGGTGCATTCTATTCTCATCCACAGAGTAAGGTGGTCTGCGATTCGTTTGGTATCATTATAACGACCTCGCACTGTGAACCTTTGTTGCTAAACAATGCTGCTTCGACGGAGTGGGATCAGTTGCGTGATGGAGACTGGAATTATAAGACCAACCGTGAGACCATCTTGCAGAAGTGGGACGATCGTCTTTCGGCGGCCTCCAAATACGAGAATATCTATACCACCGCCATGCGAGGACTGCATGATGCCGGGCTGCAAGGCAACCTGCCCTTGGAAGAGCGTGTACCGCTCATCACGAAGGTCATCGACGACCAGCGTCAGCTGTTAGAGAAACATATAGGCAGACAAGCGTCGGAGATTCCGCAGATCTTCGTGCCCTATAAGGAGACTATGGATATTTATGAGAACGGCCTGCAAGTGCCTGACGACATCACCCTGGTGTGGGTTGATGACAACTACGGCTATATGAAGCGTGTGTCGAATCCCGAAGAACAACAGCGCAAGGGTAGGGCAGGCGTCTATTACCACTTGAGCTATCTTGGTGCTCCACATGACTATCTGTGGCTCAACACAACGCCGCCGGTGCTGATGTACGAAGAGTTGAAAAAAGCTTATGATTGTGGGGCAGACCGTTATTGGCTGCTCAATGTGGGAGATATCAAGCCGATGGAACTTGGCATCCAGACATTCATGGACATGGCCTGGAATATCCATGCCTTTGACTTCGACACCGTCAACCGCTATCAGGCCAACCTCCTCACCCGCCTTTTCTTATGTAATCATAAAGTTCAAAGTCTCCTCGACACTTACTATCGTTTGGCCTGGAGTCGCAAGCCTGAATTCATGGGTTGGGAGTTCGAATGGGACGATGAGGCTCACACAGGTTTGAAACCCACAGAGTATTCTTTCCAGAACTATGGTGAGGCCCAGCACCGTTTGGCAGACTACCGCCATATCAGTGACGAGGCGGAAAGACTGTCAGATGGCAGTGCGGCATGGTTCGAGATGGTGCAGTTCCCCATGCAGGCCGCCTATCAGATGAATCGCAAGTTCCTCATGGCACAGCTGAATCACGAACTTCTCGTCCAAGGGCGTAGGGCAGAGGCCAACTGGGCTGCACACCAGTCGCAGATCGCCTACGACAGCATCAATACGCTCAATCGTCGTTACAACAGTCTGCTCGACGGCAAGTGGCGTGGTATGATGGCTCTGGCTCCAGGCTGGTGTGCCCTCTACCAGAAGATGCCGGATGTCGCTTTTTCCGAGGGGGCGGGAATGACGCCTGTCGATTTGCTGCCTGTGGATGAGCCACTACAGGGCTGCCAGGTTCTCAACCTCACTCAGTTTGCTTCAAAGTCGGACGACGCGAGGCTCGTCAGAGGTCTTGGCTACGATTGGCTGGTGATGCAGTTAGGTTCTGCCACCTATGGCTTTGATGCTGTCGACGTTGACAGCGTTGACGTGTTCTTTTACACGGTTCCTTTCTGGCCGCTCTATGCTGGAACGAGCAACTGTGTGAGCGTGACTGTTGACGGAAGTCAGCCGCAGACGTTTGAGAATAAGTTCAAGGAGTATGATCGTAATTGGAAGGATCAGGTCATGCGAAACGGCGCTCCCTGCCGTCTGCGCTTTGCTGTCGATAGGAGCAAACGCTCCCATACCGTAACCTTCCAAGCCCTCGACCCAGGGCAGATGCTCCAGAAGGTCATCATCGACTGGGGCGGTCTGCAACCATCTTATCTCGGTCCCGGCAATTAGGAAGTATGCGATATAAGCTTCTGTAAGGTTGTAAGGAAACTTACCCCAAGGGTAAAATTGTAGCCGTAATATATTTAACAGAACAGGAAAAATATGAAAAGAATGATGATTGGTCTCCTGATGGTATTCGCGACCTTGGAGGCGATGGCACAGGTTTCCGAAAGCCATCAGTTAAGTAATGCGTCTGCCCAGCAGCGCCGTCCTATAGACAATGAACATCCTTTGTGGCTGATCCACGTTGACGTATGGTTTGCTGCTGATCCGCAGAAGATTATCGACCTGATACCCGAGGATGTCAGGCCCTATGTGTGTATGAACCTCTCTATGTCGTGTGCGTACGATAAGGAAAAGAATATCTATACCAGACCTCGCTCGGCCGTGCGAACCTACAAGTCGTGGGGCTCTGTGTGCCAGAAGAACGGCGTGTGGTTTACCTGCCAGCCGGCCAGTGGCGGTCATACGCATATACAGGACAGCGACCTGGAGACGTTTGAATATTTCTTCAAACGCTATCCTAATTTCTTAGGCTGGAACTATGCCGAGCAGTTCTGGGGCTTCGACGAGCCAGGCGACAAGAGTTCATCTAGACAGTCGTCTCGCTGGGCCTTGTTTGCCAATCTGGTCGAGATGTCCCACAAGTATGGTGGTTTCCTGACGGTGAGCTTCTGTGGCAACATCTGGAGTCATCCGCTGAACCCCATCGGTGAGATGAAGCGCGAGCCGAAGCTGCTCGAAGCTTGTAAGAAGTATCCCGAGAGTATCCTCTGGCTATATAAATACACCACGTCGAGCTGCTTCTACAACAATGAGAGTGTGACCATCGCTCCGTTCATCTCCGGGTTGGCCAAGAACTATGGCGTCCGCTACGACTATTGCGGATGGGAGGGCGCCATGAGTGACCTGAAGGGCGAAGGTAAGTGCAAGTATCCTGGTGCTGCAGGCATCGGTACGGTGATGGAACAGACGGGCATCAACGGCGGTGCCGTCTGGGACGGTCCTGAACTGACGTGGACACAGGGCGGTGAGGGCTTCACAGAGACCAACTCGAAAATCGTTGATGGCTATAGCCGCCGCAATTGGGCACCAGCTCCCCATTTCAAGGCCATTTGGACGGATATGTTCCGTAAGGTCATTGATGGCACCCTGCGCATTCCCACACGGAAGGAAGTCGTAGACCGCACGAAGATCGTCGTGGTCAACGACGTGAATACAGGCAGTGATGAAGATAAGTATGCCGCTTGGGGCAACCTCTACGACAAACTTTACAAGCAGGACGATCCGATGAACAAGGGTAATGGTCAGTGGATGGAAAACTACTGCTATTTCAAGAAGACAGGCCGCTATGCCACCATTCCCGTTACGCTCGAGCTCTACGATGATCTGGCAAAGAGCATTCCCGTGCAGGTGCAGAAGTCGAAGCGCACTCAGCAGTGGAGTAACCTGCAGAAGAAGGTTGACGAGTTCAACGAGCAGTATCCCGAGGTGTCGACGGGCGACCTCTTTGTGGCTCGCATGGGGAACCAGTTGATAACCTACACCCCGTATTCCTATCTGAATAAGAAGACAACAGCCGAAGGGCGCATCCCTCTGGCATATAACACCTGCGACTCGCTCATTCTGAACTACGGCAAGCTGTCGAGTGGTGTCGTCCGTGAGTACAACGACCACATTGACTTCTATCTGAACAATTTCCGTACGGATACTACGACGACGGTCGTGGATGTCATCACCGTCAAGGGTGTTACGTCTGTTCCAAGCTACACATTGACGCTGCGTGAGTCAGCGACGGCCGAACCTACGGAGGCGTGGGATGCCGCGAATGGTGTCTATACGCTGAGCGTAAATCATTTGGGGCCTGTCGATGTCACGATCCAGTGTGCCGGCATCAATAGCCGCCCTGCTGTCAGTGTCGCACAGCCGTTGGCTATTCCCCAACAGCCTGCCGAGAGCCATCTGCCCATCGTCATCGAGGCTGAGAATATGGATTATAAGAGTGTCTCCGGTATCTGCTTCACCACCAACGGCAAGGTGCCCGATGACGTGAATGATTTTGCTGCCTTGGGCTATGTCTCCTTCAGTACCAGCAAAAACGGTTCGCTGCGCCATCAGTTGACGCTGGATAAGGCTGGCGATTATATCATTGCCGTACGTTACAGCCAGACGACGAAAGCCGGTAAGATGGAGGTTGTCGTCAATGGTGAAACGCAGTCCATCGACATCGAGGAAGCCGGCAAGAACAACTGGCTGAAGTCCACCTTCACGGCTCATCTGAACGAGGGCTCCAACGACCTCCGCCTAAATAATACTGACGGTATCGGTATGTACATCGACCAGATTATCTACACGCCTGCCGAAGCGGAGGCCGAGAAGTTCCTGGTCTGCGTCCGTGAGACCGAGCATGGCAGTGTCGTCTCTGACGTTGAGGAGGCGGCAGAGGGTGAGACCGTCACGCTGACAGTTAATCCCGATGAGGGCTATGTGCTGACAGAACTGCGTGTGATAAACTCTGTCTATTTCACGATGGAGAAGACCATCACCTTCGATCCCGATGCCGATGTGGTGACCTTTGTGATGACTGACGATAATGCGGTCATCCTGCCTGTTTTTGAAAAGAAGTCGGTCATCGACGAGGAGAAGGAAACCGTCTTTAAACTCGATTTAACGAATGTGGCCGAAGGGGCAATGCCGAAGGGCTGGCTTTGTGTTCAGGAGAATGATGACGTCCATCAGTATCCCAACACCTATTCGCTGGGATCCCGTACCTTTGTCGGATTCCAGGGCTGTCAGGGCAGTGCGCTCTATTGGCGTAATGGGAAGACTGAGACCGGCAGTCAGACCAACAGTCCGCTGACCCTGGAGCCAGGCTGTTACAAGCTCGTCTATGTGATGGCCGCCTGGAAAGAGGATCCTCAGTATAAGGTGGAGTTGCTCGATGCAGCAGGCCGTGCAGTTGTCACTTCACAAGTCCAGCAGGCTGCTCCTAACGTGAAAGGTGAGCGGGGTGATGTGAGTTCAGCCGAGCGTCGTGAGCTGCCGTTTATTGTTACGGAGAAGGGTAACTTCGTCATCCGTTTCACCGACGAGTCCACCTTTGGCGGCTTCCATGAGTTCCTGCTGCTGGAGTGCAAGATCATCACGGATACTGCAAGTGGCATCCGCCAAATGACGGTTGGAGGAGCACAGACCACAGGTATCTATGACTTGCAAGGCCGCAAAGTCCAGTCGCCTCGCAAAGGTCAGATCCTCATCCTCCGTAGCACCGACGGCAAGACGAAGAAGATGATATTCTGAAAATGAAACAATGACTGTGGTAAGTGGCAAGGATTGCAATGATAAAAGATACCTGAAAGTATAAAAAAGCTTAAATATTTAGTTGGTTAGATAGAAAATCTTGCGTATGTCGCATATAATATGTACCTTTGCAGCCGCTAAAGTGCGTATTGCGCTGGTCTGAGAGCCATCAATACCCTGATAAAGAGCAACTTAGCCTTCAAGAATGAAGCGGTTGAGGTTCCTTTTTAAGTGGGTTTGTGTGCCTCGGAGGGCAAAGATGACACTTAGCCAGGATTAATTGGAAGAAAAATCGGAATGACATCCGTTTTCAGTGCCGACGGTAAGAATGTACCGTGCACTGTTATCGAAGCTGGTCCTTGTGTTGTCACTCAGGTGAAGTCAGTCGAGACAGACGGTTACAAGGCCGTTCAACTCGCTTTCGGTGAGAAGAAGGAGAAGAACACCACCAAGGCAATGATGGGTATCTTCAAGAAAGCCAACACGACACCCAAGGCCCACTTGGCCGAGTTCAAGTTTGACGAGGAACTCAACCTCGGCGACACCGTTACTGTCGACATCTTCGAGGGAGCAGAGTTCGTTGACGTTGTCGGCACGTCAAAAGGTAAGGGATTCCAGGGCGTTGTGAAGCGTCACGGTTTCGGCGGCGTAGGCCAGTCTACACACGGTCAGGACGACCGTCTGCGTAAGCCGGGTTCTATCGGTGCCTGTTCTTATCCCGCCAAGGTGTTCAAGGGCATGCGCATGGGTGGCCAGATGGGTGGCGACCGCGTGACAACCCAGAACCTCAAAGTGTTAAAGGTAATTCCAGAGCACAATCTGATTCTCGTGAAGGGAAGTTGCGCTGGCTATAATGGTTCAACTGTATTAATCAACAAGTAAGATGGAAGTTAGCGTATTAAATATCAAAGGTCAGGAGACCGGACGCAAGGTGACTCTGAACGATGCTATCTACGGCATTGAACCTAATGACCATGTGATCTATCTGGATGTGAAGCAGTATCTGGCCAACCAGCGTCAGGGTAATGCCAAGTCGAAGGAGAGAAGTGAGATCTCCGGTTCTACACGTAAACTCGGTCGTCAGAAGGGTGGCGGCGGTGCCCGTCATGGTGACATCAACTCTCCGCTGCTGCGTGGTGGTGCCCGCGTGTTCGGTCCCACACCCCGTGACTACAGTTTCAAACTGAACAAGAAGGTGAAGCAGTTGGCCCGTAAGTCGGCTCTGACCTACAAGGCTCAGGAGAATGCTATCGTCGTGGTAGAGGACTTCACACTCGATGCTCCGAAGACCAAGGAGTTCGTAAACATTGCCAAGAACCTGAAGGTAGACGGTAAGAAGTCGCTCTTCGTTCTGGCTGGTGATAACACAAACGTATATCTGTCGGCTCGTAATCTGCAGGGTACAGAGGTCGTTGAGGCACAGAGCGTGAACACCTACAAGGTGCTGAATGCCGACGTGCTGGTGATCTCGGAGAAGTCGCTGGAGGTGATCGACGGTATCTTAAACAAGTAAAAGGAGACAAGAGATATGGCATTTATCATCAAACCCCTGGTCACTGAGAAGATGACCAAGATTACAGACAAGTCTTCTGTAGAGAAAACTTATAAGGTGAAGGGCGAGGAGCGTACCAAGAAGGCAGAGACCAAGTACGGTTTCATCGTGAAGCCCGAGGCCAATAAGTTGGAGATTAAGAAAGAGATCGAGAGCCTGTACAATGTGACAGTCCTCGATGTGAACACATGCCGTTACGCAGGCAAGCGCTCTTCGCGCTATACCAAGGCTGGCCTGATCAAGGGTCAGAAGAATGCGTTCAAGAAGGCAATCGTCACTCTGAAGGAGGGCGACGTAATTGATTTTTATAGCAATATTCAATAAAAAATGGCAGTACGTAAATTAAAGCCCGTTACTCCGGGTCAAAGACACAAGGTTATTGGCACGTTCGAGGATATTACTGCATCCGTGCCAGAGAAGTCTCTCGTTTACGGTAAGCGCTCTACCGGCGGTCGAAACAACACCGGTAAGATGAC
>ONPM01000179.1 GCA_900319715.1 uncultured Prevotella sp. | reverse complement strand
TAAGAAAATTCAGAACAAGAACGACGAGAGTACTGCCTTCGGCAAGTGGTTTGCCACTGCGGTGTACGACCAGCACTTCATCGAGACGGAGCAACTGGCGGACTTCATCCAGACGCAGGCGAGTGTGAAGAAGAGTGACATCAAGGCGGTGCTCGACGAACTGGGAAGCGCCATGAAGCACTTCTTCGAAATGGGACAGAAGGTGAGACTGGACGGTATCGGGATCTTCAAGGTGGGATTCTCCAGCATCGGAACTACCGAGAAGGAGGACTGCGGCGCGGCTACCATCACGACCCGAAGGGTGCTGTTCCAGCCTGAGAGCCAGCGCGTGGTCGTGGGTCAGACCGTGAACAAGCAGGGCAAGATCACCCAGAAGTTCGTGATCGCCAAGACCCTGGTCAAGGACGTGGTGTTTGAGGAGACGTATGACACCAGCCTGCAGCCTGAGGCTTCCGGCGGCGAAGGCGGCGAAGGCGGAAACGGATAAGTTTCGGGGGCGCGGGGGTACGAGAATAGTCTAAGTACGGAGTTTTTCTGGTAAGGGGTGGTCTGAACAAGGGAATAGTTAAGCGAATGATGCGGCGGTTCAGACCACCCCGCCCTGACGGGCTCCCCTCCTAACTCAGGAGGGGAAGAAGTTACTCTAAGGGCAGAGGATTCCGCAGCAGAGTAATCTCGCGCCTCCAGCCTCGAGAGAGGCTGACCCCCGCACCACCGTACCACCGAAAAAAAACGAAAAATCGTATGAAGAAGCAACGCATCATCGAGTTGGCGGTGAAGGTTCTAGTAGCCGCGCTCACAGCATTCCTGACGGCGATTGGAACCACCTCGTGTATGGGCTATGGACCGTTCTAAAAACCACCCCTGACTCAGATGTGAGCCAGGGGCGTTTTAGTCCATCACCGCCTGCTACAGTATCAAGAATCAGATAAGTTTTTGCCGGCAAGAGTCATTTATCCTGTTAAAAATTTGGTCAGATGAAAAGAATTGTCTACCTTTGCATGACCAAGGCAAGTGGGCCAAGGAGCAGGAACTTGTGAACAGCATCCTCGGCCTGATGGAACTGAACCGCTAGTGCCATTCATATGAGTATCATTGCAAAATTCCTGACTGCCGTTACTGAACCTCAGTTCAAATTGGCTCGCGACCTGACTGCGATGGCCATTGCCGACGGTGAGATCACGACTGAAGAAAAAGAAGCCATCAGTGCTATCTGTCATCTGGAAGGCATTGACGAGAAGCAATTAAGGGAAGCGCTTAAAAGTGGCTGGGGCCATGTTGAGGAAGAAATGCCCCAAACGAGGAAAAGCAAAGAAGAGTATCTGAGGAACCTGATCAAACTCATGGGGGCTGACGCCTACTCTGCCCCAGAGGAGATTTTTCTCTTCCAGATCATAGCCGGCAAGATGGGGTTGAACCACATGGAGGTTGTTGGCATCTTCTTGTCTACAACAACTCACCAGTATTTCAAAGGGGATAGCGGAACAAAAGTGTTGCATAGTTTCTTGAAGAACCACATCAACCCTAAAGGCAGAAGTGAGAGAGAAAACCGCGAATGCCTGCGATCAATCTATGAATCTGTGGCCAGCCACACAGAGAGGCTGCAAGACGAGGAGGCGAGTCGTGAGTTGCTGCGTCGGAATCTTGGACGGGCCACGGAGACGTTCTTGGAGAACAGGATCATCATGAAGGAATTCAAGGACATGAATCTCGACTTTCAAAGGATACTGAAAGAAGAGGAGTTCAGGACTTTTAAAAGATACGGTCTGGTATTGTCATTACAATAATCCCCACAAAACATTTTCAGCCTTGTGGGGATTCTTATATCTCAGAAGAACTGGTCAGTCTTCGGGCACTTGGGTGCTGGTCTCATAATCTATCGTGAAATCCATATACCACTGGACGGCCTGACGGGAGAGGGCTCTGATGCACTGTGCCTGCGAGGGAGCGGTCTGCTGGAGTTTCTCAGCCATCGTCAAACGATAGTCGTACCATCGGCGGATGGCTTTGTGCTGCTTGTCCCAACGGAGATCCGCTTTTGCATCAGACAGCTTCGGACTATTCTTCCCTGCCGAGAAACAGGCGAGTTCCTGACGGAGCAGTTCTGTACGGAGGTCGGCCAAATAGGCATAATAGCTGTTGAGATTCACGAAACGGAATCCCCCTGTCTCATTATAATATTCGTCGTATTCCTTATACAGTTCTTCCCACAAGACATAGTCGCGGTAATAGCAGTCGTCAAGACTGCCCAAAGGTGTCTCTGCCGTCAGTTCTGCCAAGGCCTCATAGGCATTGAGCATCCGGAAACGGGCTGTACCGGCATAAACTTCTGAGGCTGTTACCATATCAGAAGTAACGCAACTGCTTGCATACGACTGATAGCCGTCGTCCTGCTCACGGGTCAGGGCTGCCAAACTGTCGAGGTCGTCGACGCCCAAAGTCTCACGAACATCATAAGCCCAGTTCCACTCATAGGCGGTCTTCTCTTCATCGTCAGGACAATGATACTGGAGCCACATCAGCGAGTCAAAACGCTGGTCAGGGAATTTTGGCATCTCATCATCGAAGTCTGCCACTTCCTGCCCTCCCTGCTTGCAAGAAAGGAGGAAGGGCAGTATGAAGGAAATCAACAGTATTAAGTCTCTCATGTAGTAATTCATTGTTTACTTATTGTAAATTCGCTGATAGTGGCGGCGCTCGAGGAAGCACATGATGGTCTGCTCCAGATACCAGAAGGTGGCGAGGGAGGCATTGCAGAAGGTGAGATAGTTGACTATCTGACGCGTTCCGACATTGAGTGTCGACAGATTGACTGTAAGATAGAACACGATGATTACCATGACTATGGTGTAATTCTCCTGCATCATCCGTTGGACGTTATGGACATGATAGCTGATGATCTCACGGACAAGCTGGCGTGTCTCGGGATGGGCTTTCCCCAAGCAGGCGCAGAGCATATCGTAGGCCTTCTCATAGTAATAATCTGCAGGCCCTCGGTTGCAGATCTCAAGACTGGCCTTTTGGTTTAATATGTCTAGGATGTCGTAGTTGTCTTCGTTGTAGCCTATTATCCGTTTGTATTCCGCATAGCCTCGTGCCGTCTTGATGAAACTGCGGGCCAAAGCGAGGGTATTGTCATTGTTCGTCATACATTCCGAATTCTTTAATGAGATAGTCCATATCTTCTTTCCGCTCTTCGGGGGTGGTGTATGG
>ONPM01000030.1 GCA_900319715.1 uncultured Prevotella sp. | reverse complement strand
GCCAGTTCCGAGTGAAGGTTGTAGGATACCTCAATAACAAGAATTTGGGAAACAGCCCCACGCATAAAACGTGGAAGCCGTTTGATCGCCTGCTGTTATTGTCGTGAAAGGTTCCTACATTTTCACTCGCAAGCAGATACATAACGCTCCTTCTGCCGAAGTGAGTCCTTCTCACTCCGTGGGCAAAGTTAAGCATTATTTCCCAAATTACAAAGAAAAATATATAAAAATCGTTTCTCATATTGCCTTTTTCATTTGCTTCTTATATTCGCTGGGAGTAATACCCTTCAACTTTTGGAACGAACGGCGGAAGGTTGAGATGGACTGAAAGCCGCTTTCTGTGGCAATACGTTCCAAGGTGCGCTCTGGGTATTTGTCCATTAGCGGCAAGCTTATCTTCTCTATTCGCATAGAATTGATATAGTCGTAGAAGGTGGTATGAAGATGATGTACAAAGTAATCACTCAGATAGGTTCTGTTTGTCCCAACGTGTTTTGCCAGTTCCCTGATGGTGAGCGTCGGATTGAGATAGAGTTGCTGTTCTTCTATAATCATCGGCACCTTTTCGGCAAAAGCATAGTCTTTTTTCTCCGTTGCTACCGTGAAGTGAGATGTCTCCATGACGACTGGCTGCTGATAGAGTATGTGCTCTAACGTTATCTGCCATAGAATGATAGACGAAGCATAATAAAGGCAATCTGTCAGTGGATGACGAACGATGCTGATGATGACCCAAATCAGCTGGCATACAATGAAGAATACAGCCACCACTTGCAGCCAAGATATGTCGATTTCATCGATATTTGAATAGTAGTCACGAATGTATTTGATGTATTGCTTGGCCTGCCGAAACCATTGCAGGAAGATAACGGTTCCCGCAATAAACAGGCACATCATATAACAACGGATAATTAAGCTGTCTGGCCGAAGGAAATAGAGGATAAAGAAGGGAACATAAGCCAAAAGTATCATGAAAACTTTGCGCCATGTGGCCCAACAAGGTCGGATCAGTTCATAAATAAGACATGTATAGCCAATAAGTGATGTACCATCAATGAGAGTGATAAAATCTTGCGTGGTCTTGTCGTTGTAATCCTGCATTGTCAGGATGAAGTCTTTCAGGTTGAAGAGCGCCCACTGAACGAAGATGACAGCCACGACCATTTGGAGCCGTGAGCTGTTTTTACGACGAAATAACTGATAGGCATGAAGTGCGAAATATGCTGTCGCAAAGCCACTCAGGAATCCGGAAAAGGCTATCTCGTTCATAAACCTCTGTGTGATTTGTTGTCGCAAAGATACAATAAAAATATCTTCCTCTCAGCAATTTATTCACAAAATTGTCTGAAAGGAAGATGATTTTGTTTGATTGACGCTTATCGGTCAGCCTTCGGCCTCGGCAAAGGCGGCGGCTTCAGCCTCGGCAATGATATCCTCGCGGGTTTTCTCCTTTGGCTTGACGGAGAGGTCGGAGAGGTCGAACTCGTCGTCTTGAGGGTTGGGGAGCGGGGAGCGGGGAGCGGGATTACCTTGGAGGGAAGAATCTGCAGCAGGAGTGTCCTCACTCCTCACTCCACTCTCCTCACTCCTCGGACTAACAATGAACTCCTCTTCCTGCTCGGTGTCGGGCACAGCCATGGCTGGCTCTTCCTCCATCTTCGTGCGCTCGGTCTTGGCGGCGAAGATGGCATCGATAAACTGCGGCTCGCGCTTCAGGCGCTGCAGCGTCTCCTTCGAAGCCTGCTGCTGAGCCTCCTTCTTCGAGTAGCCTGAGCCTTTCTCACCCTCCTGGCCTTCGAGCAGCACCATGAAACTGAAGACTGGACTGCCGTTGTCGTCGGTCTTCTGCTTGAGCATGCGGTATTCGAGGCGCACACGGTTCTTCTGTGACCACTCGAGCAACTTCGACTTGAAGTTCACCTCCTTGAAGGCCACCTTATCGATATCGATATACTTGCCGAGGATCTGCTTCTCGAAGAACTCCAGGCAGGCCTCATAGCCGCGGTCGAGATAGATGGCTCCCACGAGGGCCTCGAAGGCATTGCCCTCGACATAGCTGTTGTGCGAGGTGCTGTGACTGGCTGAGAGCAGCAGGCTGCCGAGTCCCATCTCGCTGGCAAGCTTGCCCAATGTCTCACGGCTGACGAGTTTTGAACGGGTATTGGTGAGGAACCCTTCACGCTTCCCTTCATAATAGCGATAGACGATGTAACCCACCGCAGCATCGAGTATGGCATCACCCAGGAACTCCAGCCGCTCGTTGTTCAGCGGCTTGCCCTTGTCATTGCGCTTGCGGATGCTCTTGTGCATCAGCGCCTGCTTGTAATACTCGATGTTGTGAGGATAGAATCCCAGTATCGCATGAAGAGAAGAAAAAAGCTCCTTCTCCTTGCGGAAAGGGAGCTTGATTCTGTCGATAATCTCGTTAAGCCTCATACTTCTTGAATACGACACAGGCGTTATGGCCTCCGAAACCGAACGTGTTGCTCAGTCCGGCACGCACCACACGCTTCTGCGCCTTGTTGAAGGTGAAGTTCAGATCGTAGTCAATCTCCGGGTCCTTATCATCCTCCTCGTGGTTGATGGTGGGAGGAACGATGTCGTTCTGCACGGCGAGTACGGTGGCCATAGCCTCTACGGCACCAGCGGCACCGAGCATGTGACCCGTCATCGACTTCGTAGACGAAATGTTCAACTTATAGGCAGCATCGCCGAAGACCTCCTTGATGGCCTTGGCCTCGGAGATATCACCCACATGGGTGCTGGTACCATGGACATTGATGTAGTCAATCTCCTCGGGCTTCATGCCGGCATCCTCAAGTGCGTTCTGCATGACGAGTTTTGCACCCAGTCCCTCGGGATGAGAGGCTGTGATGTGGTGGGCATCGGCACTCATGCCTGCACCGACCATCTCGGCATAGATCTTCGCACCACGGGCCTTGGCGTGCTCCAACTCTTCGAGGATGAGACAGCCTGCACCCTCAGCCATGATGAATCCGTCGCGGCTGGCGCTGAACGGACGGCTGGCCTTCTCAGGCTCATCGTTGCGGGTGGAGAGGGCATGCATGGCATTGAAGCCGCCCACACCTGTGGCACAGATGGCGGCCTCGGCACCTCCTGCCACGATGGCATTGGCCTTGCCCAGACGAATCAGGTTGAAGGCGTCGGCCAGTGCATTCGAAGAAGAGGCACAAGCGGAAGCGGTGATATAGTTGGGACCATGGAAACCGTACATGATGGAGATCTGTCCGGCGGCGATGTCGGCTATCATCTTCGGGATGAAGAAGGGGTTGAACTTAGGACCATTTTCCTGGTTCAGAGCGTAATACGACACCTCTTCCTCGAAGGTCTTGATACCGCCGATGCCAACGCCGAAGACCACGCCGATGCGGTTCTTGTCCTCCTGCTCCAAGTCCCAGCCGCAATCCTTCACGGCCTGGATGGCAGCGATCATGGCGAACTGCGTATAGCGGTCCATCTTACGGGCTTCCTTGCGATCCAGATAATCGTTGATATTGAGGTTCTTCACCTCACAGGCAAACTTCGTCTTAAACAGGCTTGTGTCGAACAATGTGATGGGAGCAGCCCCACTGACACCATTGACCATGTTCTGCCACATCTCCTCGGGCGTATTGCCAACGGGAGTCACAGCACCAAGACCTGTTACGACGACTCTTTTTAATTCCATATTTTAAGGTAATAATGAAAAAGTAAAAGTGAAAAACTTGCTACCGCACTCCATAGTGAAATGAAATGGTGGTAGCAAATTTTTCACTATTCACTTTTACTTTTTACTTTTTATTTTGCGTTCTCCTCGATGTATGCGATAGCATCACCAACGGTACCGATCTTCTCAGCCTTATCGTCGGGGATAGAAATACCAAACTCCTTCTCGAACTCCATAATCAGTTCAACGGTATCCAGTGAGTCTGCACCCAGATCATTGGTGAAACTGGCCTCTGCCTTCACTTCTGCTTCGTCAACACCCAGTTTGTCTACGATAATTGCCTTTACTTTGCTTTCAATTTCTGACATAATTTTAATCTTTAAAATGTTAATAATGTGTTTGCTATCTTGAAAAAATAACGGCGTTTTGCCGAAATCGGGTGCAAAGTAACACATTTTCTTTCACTTACGCAAATTTTTTTAAGAAAAACTGCACCTTAATTGCACACAAAGGGGGTGTTTGTGCAAAAAATTGCCCTGTTTTGACCTCATTAATCTAATAAAAAGAAAAAATATACGAAAAACTGAACAATTCGTTGGTTATTTGAAAAAGATTCCGTAGTTTTGCAAAACAAAAACAAAAGAGCATGCTATTTACCGAACAAGCCAACGAGATTTTCAACCGGGTGATAGCCGATTATCACGTGACGGATGATGTAGATACACCCATCCATAATCCGTATCCCAAAGACAGTATCGAGAACCGCCTCTACCTGAAGTGTTGGATTGATACCGTTCAATGGCATTTCGAAGACCTGATCCGCGACCCGCACATTGATCCTCTTGATGCTCTGCAACTGAAGCGCCGCATCGACAAGAGCAATCAGGACCGTACTGACCTGGTAGAGGAGATTGATTCCTGGTTCCGCAGCCAATACATCGATGTAAAGGTGCTGCCTGATGCTCGGCTGAACACAGAGAGCCCCGCCTGGGCCATTGACCGCCTGAGCATCCTCGCCTTGAAGATCTACCACATGCAGGAGCAGGTGGAACGCCAGGATGCCGCGGCCGAACACATCGCCAAGTGCAAGGCCAAACTCAGCGTGCTGCTGGAACAGCAGAAAGACCTGTCGCTGGCCATCGATCAACTGCTAGAGGACATCGAGGCCGGAAGGAAGTACATGAAGGTGTACCGGCAGATGAAGATGTACAACGACCCATCGACAAACCCCGTGCTTTATAATAAGAGGTGAGTGGTGAGAGGTAAGAGGTGAGAGGTAAGTGGTGAGAGGTAAGAGGTGAGAGATATGAGGTGAGTGGTGAGAAGTGAGAAGTGAGAGGTAAGAGGTAAGAGATATGATGAAAGAGCATATATTGGTGATCAGGTTCTCGGCACTGGGAGACGTGGCAATGGCTGTCCCCGTGGTGTGGGCACTGGCAACGCAGTATCCAGACGTGCGGGTGACGGTGCTTAGCAGAGCCTTTGCCCGTCCGCTCTTCGAGCATCTGTCCTCCAACGTGAACTTCATGGAGGCCGATCTCAAGCACGAATACCGCGGCATGAGAGGCCTCAATGCCCTCTACCGCCGGCTTGCCGCCAAGCAGTTTACCAAAGTGGCCGACCTGCACGACGTGCTGCGCTCCGAATACCTGCGCTACCGGTTCAACTTCAGCCACTACAAGGTAGAGCACATCCGGAAGCATCGCAAGCAGCGCCGGCAACTGACCTCGAAACACAAGAAGGACAAGAGCCCCCTACCCTCCTCGTTCAGAAACTACGCCGAGGTGTTCGCGCGGCTGGGATATCCCGTCGACGTCAGGCAGTTCCACAGCATCTTCCCCACGGCTGGCGGCGACCTGAGCCTGTTGCCTGCTGCCATCGGAGCGAAGCAGGAATCCCATCCCTGGATCGGCATCGCACCCTTCGCAGCCCATCAAGGCAAGGTATACCCACCCAGGCTGATGGAGCAGGTGATCCGCAGCCTCCTGGAGCGCCACCCCTTTGCGCGCATCTTCCTCTTCGGACAGGGAGAGCAGGAGAATGAGTTCTTCCAGCCCTGGTGCACGCAGTTCAGACAGTGCACCATTGTCGGCAACCACTGCCAGACACTCTATCACGAACTGATCCTGATGAGCCACCTCGACGTGATGCTCTCGATGGACTCTGCCAACATGCACCTGGCCTCGCTCACGGGCACGCCCGTCGTCAGCGTCTGGGGAGCCACCCACCCGATGGCCGGATTCCTCGGATTCAACCAGTCGGAGGATAACATCATCCAGACCGACCTCGACTGCCGCCCCTGCAGCATCTTCGGCAATAAGCCCTGCCGCCGCGGTGACTATGCTTGCCTAAATAACATTCCGCCCGAGCGGATTGTTGAGAGAATATCAACCCTGATTAATAACTAAACAATTCAAGCTTATGAAGTACGTTTGCGAAGTCTGCGGCTACGTCTATGACCCCGCGGTAGGAGATCCCGATGGCGGCATTCCCGCTGGAACAGCCTTTGAGAACATCCCCGACGACTGGGTGTGCCCCATCTGTGGTGTCGGCAAGGGCGATTTCAAGCCCGAGTGATGACCGATTGATTGCTATCCTGGTGGCACTCTCTCCCGAGGCGCCACCTTTTTCTATATATAGTAGCCAGTTCCCGAGATTCACACCCGAAACTGGGAAGAAGCGGGTCGGGCAAAGTGCCAGATGACGATGCCGGCGGTGACCGAGACGTTGAGCGAATGCTTGGTGCCGAACTGTGGAATCTCCAGGCAGCCGTCGCTGGCATCGATCACTTCCTGATGGACACCCTTGACCTCGTTGCCCAGGACGACAGCGTATTTCCTGCCCGGCTGCGGCCTGAAGTCCTGAAGCATCGTGGAGCCGTGAGCCTGCTCGACGGAATAGACCTCATAGCCCTCAGACCTCAGCGCGGCGAGCGCCTCCAAGGCCGTAGGATAATATCGCCAGGCCACGCTGTCCTCGGCTCCCAGGGCAGTCTTGTGAATCTCTGCACTGGGCGGCGTAGAGGTGATGCCGCAGAGGCAGACGGCCTCCACGCGGAAGGCATCGCCGGTTCGGAACACGCTACCCACGTTGTGCATCGACCGCACATCGTCGAGCACCACCACCAGCGGCAGTTTCTCAGCCTCACGGAACTCATCCACCGAGAGGCGCTGCATCTCTATCGTACGAAGTTTCTTATACATTACATATCCAAGCCGCCATCATAGCCGACCTCAACGTCGTAAACACCATCCACCGAGAAATCATAGACGTAATAGAATGGCTGCTCGGTAGTACCCTCAACGGGATCGGCCTTCTTGTGATACATCTTACCCTTCTTGCCGTAGACGTCAGGATCCACGTTCGACACATATTTCAGCCCGTCGGCCTTCATATCGCTCATGAACTTCTCATACCAGCCGCTGTTTGAAGTGATGATGGTAAACTGACGGACCGCACCCGTCTTGCGCGACTCATCGAAGAAGAAATTGAAATGGACTCCGAAATAGGGCGAGCCTGTCGGCGTGAATTTATAATCCTCGTATTTCACATTATTGCCAAAACAGTAACTGATGGCCGGACTGTCGCCACCCCAGTCGGCATCGGAAACGTAACGCTCAGAAAACTGCATGAGCAGATCCAGGTCGCCAAAGAGACTGGCAAAGAATTTCTCATCACACTTATATCGCGGCTGCACGATTTCCATAGCCATCGCATAGGTGAACAGCGCAGAATCTTCGGCCTCTGCCGGGGCTCCAACACTGTCTGCAGCAGCCTTTGCCATCTTCCTGGCATAATCCTCGGCAGAGAGTTGCTTACCCCCCTCTGACGACGATTTCTGACGGCAAGCAGAGAATGAACACAACACGAGACCGGCCACGGACAGAGCCAGCAACGAACGGATGATACGGTTTTGTTTCATATCTTTGGAGAATTAATTGTTTGCGCTGGCAAAGATAATAAGAATTATTGAAATAACAAGTATGAAAAGGGAAAAAACTGTTGATAAGTGTGTTGATAACTCTGTTAATAACTCGTTCAGTTATCCACAAAACCCCTTGAACGGGGGTTGACAGAGGGATATCCACACGTTTATTCACAAGTATTTTTGAAGATTTCCACACTTTTTTGCTGAAAAAAGATATAAACTTATTAAATTTGCACCGAAAAAGAGAATTGTGGATAAAGTGACTGAACGGCTGAGAATGAGAGAGAAAGAATGAGCAGACACAGTTGATAAGTCTATAGTATATAGTTAATGACTGATTATGCAAGAAAAAAGGCAAAAAGTTATCAAGATATTCACAGCCTATCATACTTATATTCTCTTTTATTAAAAAAGAAAAAAGGAAAATAAAATAATATTGTGATGTTGAAAAAGGAGTGGAAAGAACAGGGATTCATTGATGAGCCCGTAGCCGAAGGCATAGACCTGAAGGCAGAGATCAGACGGATGTGCAAGGAGAAGGATGCCATTATCCTGGCTCACTACTATACCATCGGTGATATTCAGGAGATAGCCGACTTTGTAGGCGACTCGTTGGCATTGGCCCGTAAGGCTGCAGAGACGGATGCAAAGATTATGGTCATGTGTGGTGTGCATTTTATGGCAGAGACTTGTAAACTGCTTTCACCGGATAAGACGGTGTTATGTCCGGATCTGAATGCAGGCTGTTCATTGGCAGACTCTTGCAAGGCTGAGGACTTGAAGAAATACAAGGAAGAGCATCCCGGCTATCAGGTCGTCAGTTATGTCAATACGACGGCAGCCGTGAAGGCGCTGACGGATGTGGTAGTGACCAGCGGCAATGCCAAGAAGGTGGTAGACCAACTGCCAAAGGATGCTAAACTGATCTTTGGTCCTGACTATAACCTTGGAAACTATATCAACGAGGTGACAGGCCGTGAGATGTTGCTTTGGAATGGAGGTTGCCATGTGCATGAGCGTTTCTCGGTTTCAAAGATCATGGCATTGAAAGAGCAGTATCCAGAGGCTGTCGTGATGGCTCATCTGGAGTGTAAGGGTCCTGTCTTGGCATTGGCTGATGTGAAGGGATCTACAGCCACGATGCTGAACTATGCGCAGCAGACTGACAAGCGGCAGTTTATCGTGGCCACAGAGGCCGGTATTTTGCACGAGATGCAGCGAACTTGTCCTGACAAGGAATTTATCCCCGTGCCTCCTGAAATCAGCGAGAGCGGCCTGGAATGCAGTTGTAACGAGTGCCAGTACATGAAGATGAACACCTTATTAAAGATATATAACACGCTGAAGTATGGCTGGCCGTCTGTGGAGGTAGATCCGGAGATAGCAGCAGAGGCGGTGAAGCCGATTAATAAGATGCTCGAACTGAGTTAGGTTTTGTTTACTAAAAACAACTTCAATTAATAACTGCTATTTTGCAGACGGTACCTTTATTGCCGTCACGGGTAGCGGTGATGACCATATAGACACCGCTGGCTACACGGCGGCCCTGACGGTCACAACCATCCCAAGTAAACATACCGCCATTGCTGCGTCCTTCAGCAATTAATGCACCATTTGAGGACGTAATCTTCACATCGGCATCGTAACTCAGTCCGGTGATGGTGATCAGTCCGCTGTAATCTGGGGTCACAGGATTAGGATAGGCATATACTTGATCGTCGTTCATCTGCTCAACGGGTTCTGTTGCATCGCTCAGATAGGAGCACAGTCCTTTGTCTGACAGGAAGAACACTTCGCCTGATGAAGGATTGATGGTGATATTCGCGACATTGTTGGAGATGAGTTTGGAGTTGCTTGAAGTGAAGTTCTGCAGTTGCTGCATGTTATCAGCACTGATAAGGAAGGCTCCGGCATTGTCGCTGCCAAACCACTTACGATTACCACCATCGATGGCAATGGTGCTGATGCTGACACCATTGAGCAGATAATCGGCATAATCGGTGCCGTCATTACGTGGAACCTTCACCTGATAGAAAGTTACGCTGCTCTCTCCTATCTCGCTCTTCTGGATCATAAACGGACCCATATCCGTGCCCACCCAGATATTGCCTTCCCGGTCTTCACAAACGCTGGTGATCCAATTGACATTGTATCGGGTGCCATCCTGGTTTACAATGTTGTCGTACTTCAAAACGATATCGTTTTCCATATCACAACAGAAGACTGCCGGCTCTACCCAGTTGTCGTTGACAAACCACAACAGCCCTCGGCTGTCGATAATCATGCTGCGGAAGGCGTGCTTACCGATGCCGTTGTCGTTGACAAGTGCCTTGTTATGATGATCCGTCCACTTGTTTGTGGTGGGATCAAACTCAAGCAGGGTGACACCCTCCGTCTGATTGTTCAGCACCCAGAGATGACCGTTGTTGTCAAACTTCATGGCAGAGATCAGAACGTAGTCATTGCCAAGCACCTTTCCACGATCGATGGCTCCCTTCAATGGACTGTTGTCCTGGTTATGGTATCTGACAAGCGAACCGTTGTTGAACTCATAGATTCCTGTACGTCCACCGGCAATGACGTATTGCGGATTATCAGGCATCACGTCAAGACAGTTGATATCGATATACTGATAGCCCGTTTTTTCGCTGATATTCTCTTCGTAGGTAGTCCAGTCGCTGCCATCGAAGACTTGTATGATACCAGGATAATGTGGGTCAGGCATGCCTGAGATAAAGAATCCACCTGTGGTGTAGAGACGGTCATTCAGGAACTTTGCCTCATAGAAGTGGTTATAGTCCGGGCCTATGGGCTTCAAGGCCGTGACGGTGGATAGATATTTATCGTAGTCGGCTGTACTCTTTTCAGGGAGAGAGGTGGGATAGTCAGGATGGTTAGGGGTATAGGTGTCGCTAATCTCTGCTTTTTGCAGGTTGACCTTGAGGATAGCGAAGTCAGTGACCAGCCAGGCATAGATACCATCGATACGCACATCGGTTACGGTCTTATCTTCAGTCGTCGATTTACTATACAGGGCAGAGATATTCGTTACATTACCCTTGATATCCACCAGATCGATATTAGAGTTCTCATAGACGGCTATCAGGCGCTTGGCGGCATTACTCCATGCAATATGGGTGATATGAGTGTCGCTGAGTCCGTTAATACGATCGTAGGTAGTAATGCTCTGATCATTAAGATTGTACTGGTAAAGTCCGTTGGAGGCCAGCACAAACAGATAATGGTCAGCCTCGCAGATATCCTGTACTTCATGATAGGCCAGATAATGTCTCCATGTACCAACTTGAGCGTATAAAGTTGAAAAGTTGAAAAGGTGAAAAGGGAAAATAATAAGAAGGAGTAACAGAATCCTCTGCCACCATTCTTTGTCTTTTATGTAGTCTTTACTTTTCATTTCTTTCACCTTTTCACCCTTTCACCCTTTCAAAAACTCTGCGAGTTTTGCCACTGCTCTTGCCCTGTGGCTGATATGGTTCTTGATATCCATGCCGAGTTCAGCAAAGGTCTTATCGTAGCCGTCAGGTTGGAAGATGGGGTCGTAGCCGAAGCCCTCTCCTCCCCTGCGCTCCCGGATGATCTCACCCTCTACGATACCTTCGAACTGATGGATCTCCTTGATGCTTGTACATCCGCAGGGACAGACATCCCTCTTCTGTATTAACGCAATAACGGTACGGAATCTTGCACGGCGATTGTTATTGTTTCCTAATTCCCTCAGCAGACGGGCCATATTGGCCTCAGAATCATGAGAGATGCTCTGGTCGTCGGACTCCATGCTGGCATAGCGGGCTGAATAGATGCCTGGGGCTCCATCCAGTGCCTCAACCTCAAGACCCGTGTCATCGGCAAAGCAGTCAATATGATAGTGGTCATAGACGTATTGTGCCTTCTGAAGAGCATTCTCCTCAAGGGTCTTGCCAGTCTCAGGAATATCCACATCGCAGCCGATTTCCTTCAACGACAGCACCTCAACAGACTCTCCAAGTATCGAACGGATCTCAGAGAGTTTGTGCGCATTGTTCGTCGCAAATACGATTTTCATGATGTATTATTTATTATGCATTATGCATTCTTAATTATGCATTGTTATGATTGTAGATTTCGTCTATCTTCTTGTCTATCTTCTTAGCGTCCTTCTTCGTCTTCTCTATGGCTTTATCAATCTGTTTAATCTCCTTGATCTTCACCCTCATCTCTTCGAAGCCCTCACCATATACACCAATGACGGCGCTCTGAGATACAAAGGCATTAGGATCGATCATCTTGATGAGTCGGAAGATATTCACGCTCTCGTTCTTGCGGGCCAGAATACAGAGCACCTTCATCTTATGACCCGTATACCAGCCATGACCATCGAGAATCGTTACGCCGTGATTCATCTCCGTACCGATAGCGTTGGCTATCTCCTGCCACTTGCTTGAGAAGATGAAGAACTGAACGGATTGCCGTCTGGAGTTCATCACATAGTCGAGGGTATAATTTTCCATTGTCATCACACAGAAGCCGAACATCACCTTGTGGGCCCGTTCCAGATAGGTACCAAACTGAGGGAAGAACATACAAGAGCCGATAATGCAGAAGTCGGCAGCAATCAGCACGTTTCCCAACGACACATTAGGATGATACTTATTCACCGAGGCTGCAATGATATCCGTACCACCAGTAGAGCCATTGTGGGTAAAGACAGTAGCAAGAGCCATACCCGTCAGTACACAGCCGATAATCATCGACATGAAGTCCTGACCCTCACCCATAAGTTTAAACGGCAATCCGTTCTCCTGTTTAGGCAACATATCTTGGGCAAACATCAGCATGAAGTAGAGGGTGAAGATGGCAAATATAGTCTTCATCAGGAACTTCACACCCAAAATCTTCAAGGCAAGCAACAGCAGGATGCCGTTGATGATGATATAAGTGTTCTCCAGATGGAAACCTGTGGCATAATAGATGATGGCAGAAAGACCCGTTACGCCGCCTGCCACAATCTGATAAGGCATCAGGAAGACGGTGAAGGCAACGGTGTAAATGGCGAGGCCAAGGGCTATAAACATATAGTCCCTGGCCTCGTTCAGGATCATTTGATGATGTAATGTCATTTATTTCTTCAGAACAATGTTCACCATACGCTTAGGGACGATGATAACCTTTGCTACCTGGAATCCCTCGAGATACTTCTTGGCACGCTCGTCGGCCAGTACAGCCTCTTCGATGGTCTTGTTGTCGGCATCAGCAGCGAACTGCATCTCGAAGCGGGCCTTGCCATTGAAGGCGATACCTAGTTTCACCTGGCTCTCCACCAGATACTCCTCATTCCATGTAGGCCATTTAGAGTCGCAGACTGAACCCTGCTCACCCAGCATCTCCCAAAGTTCCTCAGCAATATGGGGAGCGAAGGGTGCAATGAGGATTACAAGGGTCTTCAGCATCTCCTTATTCTTGCACTTCTGCTGCGAGAGTTCGTTCACGCAGATCATAAAGGCAGAGATGGAGGTGTTATAAGAGAAAGTCTCGATATCCTGGGATACCTTCTTGATGAGTTTGTGCACGCTCTTCAGGTTCTCTGCTGTTGCCTCACCCTCATCGAAGCCGTTCTGATAGAGATTCCAGAACTTACGCAGGAAACGGTGACAGCCATCGATACCATTGGTATCCCAAGGCTTAGACTGTTCTACAGGACCCAGGAACATTTCATAGAGACGCAGGGTATCAGCACCGTACTTCTCGACGATCATATCCGGATTGACCACATTGAACATCGACTTAGACATCTTCTCGATAGCCCAGCCGCAGATATATTTTCCATTCTCAAGGATGAACTCTGCATGCTCATATTCAGGACGCCAAGCCTTGAAGGCCTCGATGTCGAGCACATCAGCAGAGACGATGTTTACATCCACATGAATAGGTGTCGTGGTATATTTGTCCTTCAGACCGAAACTGACGAACTTACCTTTGTCAGCACCCTCGTCCTCGATACGATAGACAAAGTTACTGCGACCCTGGATCATACCCTGGTTCACGAGTTTCTTGAAGGGCTCGTCTTCGCATGAGTAACCAGAGTCATAGAGGAACTTGTTCCAGAAACGGCTGTAGATCAGGTGACCCGTAGCGTGCTCCGTACCTCCTACATAGAGGTCAACATTGCGCCAATACTCATCAATATCCTTATTGACGAGCGCCTTCTCGTTTTTGGGATCCATATAACGGAGGTAGTAGGCCGATGAGCCTGCAAAGCCAGGCATCGTGTTCAACTCCAAGGGGAAGACGCTCTTGTTATCGATGAGGTCTTTGCTCACCACCTTGTCTGTCTTCGTATCCCAAGCCCAAATCTTAGCACGTCCCAATGGAGGTTCGCCTGTCTCTGTAGGCTGGTATTTGTCAATCTCAGGCAACTCCAGCGGCAGACACTCCTTAGGAATCATATAGGGCATGTCGTCCTTGTAATAGACAGGGAACGGCTCACCCCAATAGCGCTGACGAGAGAAGATAGCATCTCTTAATCTGTAGTTTACCTTCACACGACCTAAGCCCTGCTCTGTCACGAACTTCTTCGTAGCAGCGATGGCCTCCTTGACAGTCAGGCCATTCAATGAGAACTTGCTGCTGGCAGAGTTGCACATGATACCCTCCTTGGCATCGTACGACTCCTCAGAGACATCGGCACCCTCAATCAAAGGAATGATAGGCAGGTTGAAGTGCTTGGCAAAAGCATAGTCACGGCTATCGTGGGCAGGCACGGCCATGATGGCTCCAGTACCATAACCAGCCAAGACGTATTCTGCTATCCAGATGGGGATCTTCTCGTCGTTGAACGGATTGATGGCATACGAACCAGAGAAGACACCCGTCACCTTGTGATCCATCTGACGGTCACGCTCCGTGCGCTTCTTCACATAATCGAGATATTTCTCTACTTCTTCCTTCTGCTCAGGTGTAGTGAGTTCTGCTACGAGGTCACTCTCGGGAGCCAACACCATGAAGGTCACACCAAACATTGTATCGGCGCGAGTGGTAAAGATGGTGAAGTGCTTGTCGGAGTCTGCTACATTAAATTCCACCTCAGTACCCTCAGAGCGGCCAATCCAGTTGCGCTGGGTTTCCTTCAGAGAGTCTGTCCAGTCAATCACATCCAGACCATCAAGCAATCTCTGGGCATAGGCTGATACTCTGAGGCACCACTGGCGCATCTTCTTCTGCACCACGGGATAGCCACCACGGACACTGACGCCATCCACCACTTCATCGTTGGCAAGCACAGTGCCGAGTTTCGGACACCAGTTCACCATTGTGTCTGCAAGGTAGGCAATACGGTAGTTCATCAGCACTTCCTGCTTCTTCTTCTCAGAGAAGTTGTGCCAGTCGGCAGCCGTGAAGTGCAGTTCCTCAGTACCGAGGGCATTGCAGTTCTCTGTTCCCATCAGTTCGAAGTGCTCAATCAGTTTGATGGTAGGCTGAGCCTTGTGCGAGGAGGTGCTGAAGTAACTCTTGAACATGCGCTGGAAGGCCCATTGCGTCCACTTGTAATAGATGGGATCGCAAGTACGGACTTCGCGCTCCCAGTCGAATGAGAAGCCGATCTTATCCAACTGACTGCGATAACGGTCAATATTCTCGAAGGTGGTCTTCTCTGGGTGCTGTCCTGTCTGGATGGCGTATTGCTCTGCAGGCAGTCCATAGGCGTCATAGCCCATGGGGTTCAGCACGTTAAAGCCCTGCTGGCGCTTGTAGCGGGCATAGATATCACTGGCAATGTAGCCGAGTGGATGGCCTACATGCAGTCCTGCCCCAGAGGGATAAGGAAACATATTCAGCACGTAGAACTTCTTCTTCGTCTTGTCCTCCACCACACGATAAGTGCCATTCTCCACCCATCGCTTCTGCCATTTCTGTTCGATGTCTCTGAAATTGTAATCCATTGTATCTGTGTATTATTTATTGTTTCCGTACATATATATTTGGGCTGCAAAGATACGAATAAGTGAGCAGAATGCCAAAAGAAAACCCAAATAAATACAAAAAACCTCCCGTTTCCAGCAAATTCCTTGCCATCCCTATCATTTACCAGAGACGATCTTCTTGATGTCGTTGAGTTTGTTGAGGGCTTCGAGGGGCGTGAGGTTGTTCACATCGAGGCCGAGGATCTCGTCGCGGACCTGACAGAGCACAGGATCATCGAGTTGGAAGAATGAGAGTTGCATGCCTTCTCGAGAGGAGGCGATCTCTGCGGTAGGCTTTCCAACGGAGCCTACAGAGGCATTATCTGATTCCAGTTGCTTGAGGATGACGTTGGCGCGCTTCACGATGCTGCGAGGCATGCCGGCTATCTCTGCCACATGGATACCAAAGGAGTGCTCACTCCCACCCTTTTCAAGTTTGCGCAGGAAGATGACTTTGCCGTCGACCTCCTTCACAGAGACATTATAGTTCTTGATGCGGGAGAAGTTCTTCTCCATCTCGTTCAGTTCGTGATAGTGGGTGGCGAAGAGGGTACGAGGGTGGCCCTTGGCATTCTCATGGAGGTATTCCACGATAGCCCAGGCAATGGAGATACCATCGTAAGTTGAGGTGCCTCGGCCTAATTCATCGAAGAGCACCAATGAGCGGCTGCTGACATTATTCAGGATGTTTGATGCCTCCGTCATCTCCACCATGAAGGTAGACTCTCCGAGGGAGATATTATCCGAGGCTCCGACACGAGTGAATATCTTATCCACCAGGCCTATCCTTGCTGCCTCTGCTGGCACGAAGCAGCCTATCTGTGCAAGCAATACGATGAGGGCTGTCTGTCTGAGCAAGGCAGACTTACCTGCCATATTCGGACCTGTGATGATGATAATCTGCTGACGCTCGTTGTCGAGCAGGATATCATTGGGCACGTATTGCTCACCAAGGGGCAGTTCCTGTTCGATGACGGGATGGCGACCTTGTTTGATGTCTATCACCTCCGTCTCGTCGATGACTGGGCGCACATACTTATTCTCCTCTGCTGTCTTGGCAAAACTCAGCAGACAGTCAAGGTGGGCAATGATATTGGCGTTGATCTGTATCTGAGGGATGAACTCCTGCATGCCAAGTATCAGGTCGTTGAAGAGTTTGGCCTCGAGCGAGAGTATCCTGTCCTCAGCCCCCAGTATCTTTTCTTCGTACTCCTTCAGTTCCTGGGTGATATAGCGTTCGGCTTGTGCCAGCGTCTGCTTGCGCACCCACTCTGGGGGCACCAGGTCCTTATAGGTATTCCTTACTTCCAGATAATAGCCGAACACATTATTATAACCTATCTTCAGCGAAGCAATGCCCGTCTGCTGGGCCTCACGCTCCTGTATCTTCAACAGATAGTCCTTGCCGCTATAGGCGATGGTGCGCAGTTCATCGAGTTCGGCATTCACGCCGTCTTTGATGACACCACCCTTGGCCACCAGTTGCGGAGGATCGTTCTGAATCTCTTTCTCAATCCTGTCTCTCAGCGACTCGCACAGGTTCAACTGCTCCCCTACCCGCTTCAAAGCCTCGTTATCAGCATAGAGACAAGCCGTCTTGATGGGCTGAATGGCCTGCAGGGCCACTTTCAACTGCACTACCTCACGAGGCGACACACGACCTACGGCCACTTTCGAGATGATGCGCTCCAGGTCGCCGATACGGTGCAACTGCTCATCGACACATTGTCGGAAGTCTGGTTCACGATAGTAGTATTCTACGATGTCGAGTCGCTCGTTGATGGGCTTCACGTCTTTCAGAGGGAACACCAGCCATCGCCTCAGCAGACGACCTCCCATGGGACTGACCGTCTTGTCGATGACATCGAGCAGCGACTTGCCGTCGTCCTGCATGGGATGAATCAGTTCAAGGCTGCGGATGGTGAACTTATCCAGTCGCACATACTTATCCTCCTCGATGCGGGAGATGCTGGTGATATGGCTGATCTGGGTGTGCTGTGTCTGTTCGAGATATACCAGGATGGCTCCAGCGGCGATGACACCACTCTGCAGATGATCTACGCCAAAGCCCTTCAGGTTCTTCACATTGAAGTGACGCAGCAACTTCTGCTTCGAGGTCTGGTCTGTGAACACCCAGTCGTCGAGTTGGAAGGTGAAGAACTTTGTGCCGAAGAGGCGCTCGAAGTCCTGCTTGCGGCTTCTGTCGAAGAGCACTTCCTTAGGCGAGAAACTGCCCAGGAGTTTCTCTACATAGTCTGCTGTTCCCTCGCCAGTGAGGAACTCACCAGTGGAGATATCGAGGAAGGCGACACCAAACGAGGCTTTTCCGAAGTGGACGGCCGCGAGGAAGTTATTCTCTTTATAGTTGAGGACATTGTCTGAGAGGGCCACGCCTGGCGTCACTAGTTCCGTGATGCCTCGCTTGACGAGTTTCTTCGTGAGTTTGGGGTCTTCGAGTTGGTCGCAGATGGCCACACGCTTGCCAGCCCTGATGAGTTTGGGCAGGTAGGTGTCGAGGGCGTGATGGGGGAAGCCCGCCATCTCGTCACCCTTGGCCCCAGCGCCGTTGTTACGATGGGTGAGGGTGATGCCCAGGATCTTGGCGGCTGTAACGGCATCTTCGCAGTAGGTCTCGTAGAAGTCTCCGCAACGGAAGAGCATCACGGCATCAGGGTGCTTCGCCTTCAGATCGAAGAACTGCTTCATCATCGGGGTCAGTTCCCCGTCTTTTTTCGCCATTACTTCTGGATGTATTTCATGATGAGGTCCACGATCTCGTCCTCCGTGTGGTTGGCGGCATTGAAGACGATGTCGTAGTTACGGGTGTCGTATCGCGAGGTGCCTGTGTATTTCTTCACATACCGCTCGCGCCCTTTGTCCACCTCCTTGATGATCTTCTCGGCCTCCGCAGGGGTGATGCCACGCCTGGTGACGAGGTGGTTGATACGATGCTCCATCGGAGCCTGAATGAGGATGCTCAGATGGTTGGGATGGTCGCGGAGCACATAGAAGCCGCTACGGCCTGCGATGACGCACGACTCATCTTCGGCGATGCCTTTCAGAATCTGCGTCTCAGACTGGAAGATGTCATCTGTGATAAGGAAGTCTGGGATGGCCGTCTTGCTGGGGATGATGTTGGGAGCGGCAAAACTGGGCATGATCTTCAGGCTCCGCTTGAAGTCGGCCCACCAGTTGTGCTGCTGTCCCTTCAGCCGCTCGATCTCTTCTGTCGTCAGACTGTACTTTTCCTTCAGCCCCTGGATGAGTGCCTTGTCGTAGAAAGGCACATGGAGGCGCTTAGCGAGTTTCTCACCAATGGTTCTTCCGCCTGAACCGAGTTCACGGTTGATGGTAATCACAAATTTCTCATTCAGTTTCATATCCGTAGGGATTAATGGTCTCTGCAAAGGTACGCATTAATTCTGAATCCACCAAAAAAAACGATAACTTTCCCCTTGGGATGCAGTTTTTTAGGCCAAAGGTTGCGGTTCTCGCGTTTTCTTTTTACCTTTGTAGGCTGTTAGAGTCACGATGGAAGAGAGTTATCTGAACACGGAGCATATCGCCCGTAGCCACGACGGAGTGGAGTGGCATCCGCTCAAGCCCTTTCTGCCTGAGAACGCGAGGGTGCTGTTCCTGGGCAGTTTCCCACCTCAGCGCAAGCGATGGTGCATGGATTTCTATTACCCTAACTTTATTAACGACCACTGGCGGATTGAGGGACAAGTGTTCTTTGGCGACCGCAATCACTTTGTGGATCTTGAGAAGAAGCGCTTCAAGTTGGAGGAGATTGTGGCGTTCTGTCTTTCCAAGGGCATTGCCTTCTTCGATACCTCTACGGCCATCCGACGGCTGAAGGATAATGCCTCGGATAAGTTCCTCGAGGTGGTGGTGCCTACTGACGTCCCTACCCTACTCGCCCGTCTGCCACATTTGAGGGCCATCGTCACCACAGGCGAGAAGGCGACAGAGACCATCTGCGCCTCGCTCCATATCCCAGAGATGCCCAAGGTCAGCACCTTCGTTCCCATCCCTACCTCACAAGGGGTCAGACCCTTTGTGAGCGGACTGGTGCTTTATCGCCTGCCTTCCTCCTCTCGTGCCTATCCGCTTGCCTTCGACAAGAAGGTGGATGCCTATCGGAATATGTTTGATTATTGTAACCTCTTATAAAAAAGATCCTTATGAAACGAGTATTGTTTGCTTTTGCTTTGTTGCTGAGTCTCTTTTTGACCACAGACTTACAGGCCCAGAACATCCACACCACTTGGCGCCAGAAGACGATTGCTGTCGAGAATGGTGGAGAGTCGCCAACTGTTATTCAACTCCTGAAAGCATTTAATAAGGTGTGGCACTATAAGAGTACTGACGCTTTGCTGGCTGAGGCTGGAGATAAGCTATATGTGTCCAACGATGCCACAGAGGGCAATTCTGGGCGAGCCTTTGTCGATTGCGAGGACTTCTGTCATTGCTGGTACGACTTTGAGAACTCAGACGACCACATGGTAGAGGCCAGAACCTATCAATGTGACAACGGCCATTTGCTCTTTGCCGTCATTCTTGCTGAGGCAGGACCCAAAGGAAAGTATTTCGGATGTTTCTATGATTATAATCCCAAGACGTCGAAACTCACGCCAAAGGATGAGCCGTTTATTGATTTCCGTCCCTTCTGGCCAGGTTCGCACATCACTTACGCCCTCGGCGAAGGGTATCTACAGGTGATACTAGTGATAGAGAGTGCCCCAGGAATCGCGACGCAATACACGCATTACACCTTCAACGGCAAGCGTTTCGCCTATGATCACCAAGACACTTTCGGCTATGCCTACTACGATGAATCTGGCGACGAGGAGGAGTGATCATCTGTTGTTTTCTGCGTTTTGATGTAAAAGAATCTTTACAAAAGGCCTCTCAAAACTCGCGTATTTCTCATCAACCCGTCTTCAGGCCGCAAATACGCGAGTTTTGAGGCATTAGCGCCAAATGCTTGATACTGAGCAATTTGCTCCATCATTTAGCCTCATGAACGCTTGAAATCGTCTCCATTTCATTTACCCCCGCCAGTTTATGGTTGTTAAGATGCCTTCCATGACGGTAAACGATGCTTGGTACGACTGTTACTAATGCTTACTATACCCCTATAACAGGCATCAGCAACACGCTTACAGAGCATCTTAACGACCATAAACTGCCATCTCTACCAAAAGACGTCATCTTTTTAGCCCCCAATCGCCTTATTCCCTTTCTATTTCGCACTATTCTGATACCCTTTTTTCAGGCAATCTTTCTTGACAAATGCTTTAATAGTGGAGTGTGACGCCCTCAGGGGTGACCTCGAGTGTGGCCTTGGCGCCAATGAGTAAGGGGAAGTTGCGGAGGTGGGCGTGGCCTACGGGAAAGTCATAGCAGACGGGGATATGGTAGTGGCGCAGGTATTCGTGGAGCATGGCGTACATATCGTCGAAGCCGTTTTCAGGATGTTTGTACTCGTTGAACTGGCCCACGATGATGCCTCTGACATTGCTTAGCAGGCCCCGCATCTCCATATTATGCAGCATACGGTCCACCTTGCTCATCCCCTCACCCGTATCCTCCATGACCAGGATGATGCCAGGCAACAACAGTGGATCGTAGTCGGAACCAGCGAGGTCGTTATATACAGACAGGTTGCCACCCACGACGATGCCCTCTGCCCTACCCTCGACATTCAGCGGATGAGGCGCCACATGGTATTCTGGCAGGTCGCCCTGAAGCATGCGACGCAGACATTGGCTGACGGTATCGTTGCCCTCATAAGTGATCAGGGCATGGCACATCGTACCGTGGATTCCCTTCACACCAGCCCTCGCCTCAGCACAAAGCAAAGCAGTAATGTCGCTGAAGCCAATGATGAGTTTGGGATATTGTCGGAGGGTATCAAGCGGCAGATGGCTCAGCAGATGAGCGGCTCCATCGCCACCACGGGAACACATGATGGCCTTGACGGATGGTGCTCGCAGGGCCCATAGCAGGTCATGAAGGCGTTCGTCGATGGTGCCAGCGAAGCCGTGATAGTTGTTGAGGGCGTTCTTTCCCACCACACAACGATATCCCCAACTCTCCAGTGTTCTGATGCCTCCATAGAGGGCATCCTTATTCATTGCACTCGAGGGAGAGATGATGGCAATGGTGTCGCCCTTGTGCAGGAACTGGGCAGAGACGGTTGTCATCCAGCCCAGCAAGAAAAGCAACAGGCATCCTTTTTTCATGCAGAGACTTTTTTCTTGGCTCTGACCATACACCATACACCTAGGATGATGAAGGGGATAGACAGTATCTGACCCATGTCGATGGGCAGCGAGGCCTCGAAGGCTTCCTGAATCTCCTTGGTGTACTCGATGAAGAAGCGGAAGGTGAAGATATAGGTCAGGCAGAAGCCG
>ONPM01000125.1 GCA_900319715.1 uncultured Prevotella sp. | reverse complement strand
GCACGGAGTTTCTTGGCAAGGGCATCGAGGGTGATCAACTCATTGGCATATTCACCCTTGTAAGGATTCTTCTTAGTAGCGGGAGGCGCAGGTTCACCTGTGCCATCCTTCACACCATTGTCCTCGAGTAACTGCTGCACCTCCTCATAGGCATAACGGCGATCACTGCGGATAACGGTATGTGCCAGATGCCACTTCTTGATGTTCGCCTCTTCGTCCATCACGAAGATGACGCTGTAGCAGAGTTTCTCCTCGTCAGGACGGAGGGAGCAGATGAAGTTGCAGAGGCGTTCCGGGAGCATGGGGATGGTGCGGTCGACGAGGTAGATGCTCGTGGCGCGGTTATAGCCCTCCTTGTCGATGACGGAGCCTTCCTTGACGTAGTGGGTGACGTCAGCGATATGAACGCCGACTTCCCACAGCCCGCTCTCCATCTTACGGATACTCAAGGCATCATCGAAGTCCTTGGCATCCTTGGGGTCGATGGTGCAGGTGAAGACATCACGGAAGTCCTCACGGCGGGCTATCTCCTCTGGGGTGATGCCTGGATCGATCTTCTCGGCAGCCTCTTCCACGTTCTGAGGATACTTATAAGGCAGGTTGTACTGGGCGAGGATGGCATGCATCTCGGCATTGTTCTCACCCGTCTTGCCAAGGATATCAACCACCGAGCCTATGATGTTCTTATGCTCTGCATCAGGCCACTGGACCACCTTCACCACGGCCTTGTCATCAGTCTTGCCACCTTTCAGTTTGCGCTTGGGGATGATGATGTCATGGACGAAGGTGTTATCCTGCGGAATGAGGAAGGCCCAGTCTTTGTCAACACGCAGTTTTCCGACAATCTGGTCGTGGGCACGCTTGACGATTTCGATGACCATCGCCTCCTTGATATGCTTGTCGCGACGGGCCATATACGACACCTTTACCCTGTCGCCGTCCATCGCCGACATTGAGTTACGCTCTGCCACAAAGACAGGGGTACCACCATCGTCGGGCAGGAACGAGTTGCGCCCTGAAGCCTTGCGACGGAACACACCCTCCTGAACCTGTGTCTTCAGGTTCAGACGGTAGGAGTTGTCGCTGACCTTCGAGAGGAAGTCGTCCCACGCCATCTCCTCCATCACGTCGATGGCGAGCATCTTCAGCGGATGGGTGTCGAGTTTCAGGGCCCTGAATATCTGCTTGAACGAGAACGTCTCGTTCGGATTGTGCTGGAAGAGGTTCTGCAGCAGTTCGCTGACCTGCTTCTTCCCTAAACGTTTACCACCTTTTTTCTTTCCCATAGACTTATACTTTAGTTCTTTGCCGCAAAGATACATTATTTTTTTGAAATAAAAGACAAATCGCGCGTTTTTTTTACGACAATAAAGACAACTATAACAACATTCGAACTCTGTCGAAAAGAAAAGTTGTCTAAGTTGTCCAAGTTGTCGTAAAAAAATAGTACCTTTGTACCCAAATTGGACAAAATGAAGATATTAATCACTGGTGCGAGCGGATTTATCGGCTCGTTTATCGTGGAGGAGGCCCTGAAGCGAGGCTTCGAGACATGGGCTGCCGTGCGCAAGAGCAGTTCGAAGGAATGGCTGCAGGACGAGTGCATCCACTTCATCGAGTTGAACCTGTCGAAGAAGGAGCAACTCGTAGAGCAACTCAGAGGTAAGGACTTCGACTATGTGGTGCATGCCGCAGGCGTGACGAAGTGCCTGAACAAGCAGGACTTCATGCGCATCAACTGCGAGGGAACGAAGAACCTGGTGGAGGCCATCCTCGAACTGGGGATGCCGCTGAAACGACTGGTCTACCTGAGCAGCCTCAGCATCTTCGGAGCCATCAAGGAGCAGCAGCCCTACGATGAGATCCGCGAGACGGACACACCTCAGCCCAACACGGAGTACGGACGCAGCAAACTGGCGGCGGAAAAGTATCTGGAAACTGTTGCCTCGCGCATACCTTATATTATATTAAGGCCCACAGGCGTGTATGGTCCCAGGGAGAAGGACTACTTCGTAATGGCCAAGAGCATCAAGCAGCACTCGGACTTCGCTGTGGGCTACAAGCGCCAGGATATCACCTTCGTCTATGTGACAGATGTGGTGCAGGCCGTGTTCCTAGCGATGGAAAAGGGAGAAAACGGCCGGAAGTATTTCCTCTCTGACGGTGAGGTATACCAGAGTACGACCTTCAGTGACCTGATCCATGAGGAGTTGGGACGTCCGTGGTGGATCCGCGTCACCGCCCCAGTATGGGTGTTGCGCATCATCACCTTCTTCGGCGAGTACTCCAGCAGGCTGACAGGTAAGGTCAGCGTGCTAAACAACGACAAGTTCAACATCCTGAAACAGCGCAACTGGCGCTGTGACATCCAGCCAGCCATCGACGAACTAGGCTATCAGCCAAAAGTGAAACTGGAGGAGGGCGTGAAGCGATCCATCAAGTGGTACAAGGAGAACGGATGGCTGTAAAAGGTGAAAAGGTAAAAAGGTGAAGATAATTAAGGATTTATTCAAGATTGAGAAGAAGCCGCGGAAGGGGTTGCTGGCAGTGGAATGGGTCATCATGGGCTATCTGCTGCTGACGACGCTGTTGGTGCTCTTTACCTTTACGAAGTTACCCCACCCAGAGGCCCTGCTCTGGGGACGCTTCCGGGTGGTGATGCTTACGCTGGCCATGTGGGTCGTCTATCGCCTCGTACCATGCCGCGTCACCCATTTCTGCCGCATCGGCGTACAGATGCTGTTGCTCTCATGGTGGTATCCTGACACATACGAACTGAACAGGATCTTCCCCAACCTCGACCATCACTTTGCCGCCTACGAGCAATGGCTCTGTGGTTGTCAGCCTGCCCTGCTTTTCGCACAAGCCATCACCCACCCCGTGTTCAGCGAACTGATGCACTTAGGCTATTCCTCCTACTATTCGCTGATAGGACTGGTGACGCTGTTCGCCTTTTTCTTCCGTTACAAGGAGTTCGACCGTACGGTGTTCATGATCCTCGTGTCGTTCTTCATCTACTACGTCATCTTCGTCCTCCTGCCTGTCACTGGTCCCCAGTACTACTATCAGGCAGTGGGCATCGAGAGCATCGCGGCAGGTGTCTTTCCCGATCTGGGCCACTATTTCGCCACCCACCAGGAGGCGCTGACGATGCCAGGCTGGAACGACGGATTCTTCTATCAGATCGTGGAGAATGCCCATACAGCAGGCGAGCGGCCTACGGCAGCCTTCCCCAGCAGCCATGTAGGCGTAACTACCATCCTGATGTTTCTCGCCTGGCGACTGCGCAGCAAGTGGCTCTTCTGGGGTATGATGCCACTCTACGTCTTGATGTGCTTCGCCACTGTATATATTCAGGCCCATTACGTCGTCGACGTCATCGGAGGATGGGTCTCAGCCATCGTCATTTACGGCGTTTTGCATTTTTTATGGGGAAAAATTTGTGCAATTAAAAAATAATTCATACCTTTGCAACCAGTAAGTAAGGATAAGGACATGTGAGCAATGAGGATTCCGACATGGCGAAAAGTCGGGATTCTTTTGTTTTTGTCCGCCCAAGGAAAATTGAAGATAACATAATAAATCGTAAATATCTAAATCGAAAATCATCATGGCATACATGTCACAAGAAGGCTACGACAAACTGGTAGCCGAATTACAACATTTAGAAGGTGTAGAGCGCCCGAAAGCCTCTGCCGCCATCGCCGAGGCCCGCGAGAAGGGCGATCTCAGCGAAAACTCGGAGTATGATGCCGCCAAGGAGGCGCAGGCTCATCTGGAAGACAAGATCAACCGTCTGAAGATGACCATCGCAGAGGCAAAGGTCGTAGACACCTCACGCCTGAGCACAGACTCCGTACAGATCCTGTCGAAGGTGGAGATGACCAATATGGTCAACAAGGCGAAGATGACCTACACCATCGTCAGTGAGAGCGAGGCCAACCTGCGCGAGGGAAAGATTTCCATCAAGACCCCTATCGCCCAGGGACTGCTGAACCATAAAGTGGGCGACGAGATCGAAGTAAAGATCCCCCGTGGTTCCATCAAACTGAGAATTGACAAGATCACTGTTGGATAATTTTTTGTTTACAGTTTACGGTTTACAGTTTACAGGTGATATGCTAGCAAGCCTTGAAAACTACCACAGATGTAATCATCTGTAAACCGTAAACTGTAAACCGTAAACAATATTATAATCATGGACATTTTTTCAAAGATCGCTGCTGGTGAGATTCCCAGTTACAAGTGTGCAGAGGACGAGGAATTCTATGCTTTCCTTGACATCAATCCTTTGGTGAAGGGTCATACCCTCGTGATCCCGCGTCGCGAAGTTGATTATTTCTTCGACATGGACGACGATGAGTTAGCCCGTTATCAGGCTTTTGCCAAGCGTGTGGCCAAGGCCATCAAGACAGCCTTCCCGTGTAAGAAGGTGGCACAGATCGTGCTGGGCCTCGAAGTGCCCCACGCCCATATCCACCTGATTCCCATGCAGTCGGAACAGGATGCTGACTTCCGTCGCGAGAAACTCAAACTCTCTGAAGAGGAATTCAAGGAAATCGCCGCGAAAATCTTTGCAGAGTTTTCGAAGTAGTATATATGATAGTTTACAGTTTACGGTTTACAGTTTACAGGTGATTTGCTGGCAAGCCTTAAAACCGCCTCCAATGTATTCATCTGTAAACTGTAAACCGTAAACTGTAAACTAAACAAAGTCTTCCCCGTATTTCATCTGTACCTCGCTGGCATACTTCCTGACCAGTGACGAAGAATCGCCCTTCTTACAGATAAACAGCACGTTGTCGTGTTCCACCACGATATAGCCTTCGAGGCCACTGATGACTCCCAGACGTCCTTTCGGCAGACAGATGATGTTGTTGTAACTATCCTCCATCTCCACCTCCGAGTCCAACACCACATTATCACCCTCCACCTTGCTCATCGCCTCATAGATGGCGTGCCACGTGCCCAGATCAGCCCAGCCAAAGTCGCATTTCATCACATACACATTACGGCTCTGCTCCAGGATGGCATAGTCGAGCGAAAGGTTCGGATAGCGCGGGTAGTTCTTTTCGACATAAGCCATCTCCTCTTCATAAGTATAGTCTGGATTCTCAAATTTCAGATTACGCAGCACAATGGGGAACACATCCTCGAAACTCTTGATCAGATGACGGGCGTTAGAAATGAAGATGCCCGTGTTCCAATAGAACTCACCACTCTCCATGAACATCTTCGCAAATTCGCGCTCAGGTTTCTCCGTAAACGACTTCACCTTGTAGACATCAGGCTTGCAACTCATATCACCCAACTGGATATAACCATAGCCAGGCTCAGGCCTCGTTGGTCTGACACCCATGGCCAACAGCACGTTGTTCTCTGATACGTACCCAATGCCCATATTCACACTGTGGAAGAACCGCTCCTCGTCGACCACCATCTGATCAGAAGGCGAGATGATGATGTTCGCATCGGGATCACGCTTCAGGATACGCATGTTCGCCCATGCCACACTCGGTGCCGTATTCCTGTGAATAGGTTCCACCAGGATATTCTCATCCGTCAGACAAGGCAACTGTTCCTTGACCAACGGCAGATACTCCTTACACGTACATATATATATATTCTCTTTAGGAAGGACTTTGGTGAAACGGTCGACAGTGGTCTGCAGCATTGTCTTCCCTGTGCCAAAGAAGTCAACAAACTGTTTAGGATAAGTATTTCTGCTGGCTGGCCATAGGCGCCTGCCCCTTCCTCCTGCGAGAATCACGCAGAATGTTCTATTGTCTTTTATGTCCATGAAATAGATTAAGTGTCATATTCGGTGCGAAGATACGAAAAAGATATGATATTAGCAAGTATTTTTAAGTTTTTTATCAGAATCTTTTGTCATTTCAGATTTTTGTATTACCTTTGCACCCGCTTAGAGGCCCAGATGGCGGAATCGGTAGACGCGCTGGTCTCAAACACCAGTGGGGCAACCCGTGCCGGTTCGACCCCGGCTCTGGGTACCAGGCTTCAAAGCAAAGAGTGCTGCAAGTTCTTTCTTCGCAGCACTCTTTTTGTAGAAGAGAGGAACTGTCTCTTTCAAGACAGCCTCTCTCTCTCATATTCTCTAAAACACAAACGAATCCTTTTTATTTGCTCATCAGTGCGACGGCTTTGGTCTTAACCACTGAAGCGAGCGACATAACTACA
>ONPM01000023.1 GCA_900319715.1 uncultured Prevotella sp. | reverse complement strand
ACTCGCAAGCATATTGACGGCGTTAGTATTAAATAGTGTAATTGTGAAATCGTAAAATAGTAAAATTAAACAATGGGAAGAGCATTTGAATATCGTAAGGCTACAAAGCTGAAGAGATGGGGCCACATGGCCAAGACATTTACAAAGATCGGTAAGCAGATTGCCATTGCCGTGAAGGCTGGCGGTCCGGAACCAGAGAACAACCCCGCACTCCGTGCATGTATTGCCAATGCCAAGCGTGAGAACATGCCGAAGGACAATATCGAGCGTGCCATCAAGAACGCGATGGGTAAGGACCAGAGTGAATACAAGGAGGTGACCTACGAGGGATACGGCCCTCACGGCATCGCCATCTTCGTGGATACCCTTACCGACAACACCACCCGTACGGTGGGTGACGTCCGCAGCGTCTTCAACAAGTTCAACGGCAACCTGGGCACTCAGGGCAGTCTGAGTTTCCTGTTCGACCACAAGGCTGTGTTCACCTTCAAGAAGAAAGACGGCCTCGACATGGACGAGATGATCCTCGACCTGATTGACTACGGTGTGGAGGATGAGTACGACGAGGACGAGGAGGAGAACTCAATCACCATCTATGGCGACCCTTCTTCGTTCGGTGCCATCCAGAAGCATCTGGAGGAGAACGGCTTCGAGGTGACGGGAGCAGAGTTCACTCGCATCCCCAACGACCTGAAGGATGTAACGCCCGAGCAGCGCGAGACCATCGACAAGATGGTTGAGAAACTGGAGGACTTTGATGATGTCCAGACGGTCTATACGAACATGAAACCCGAATAAAACATTTGTTGTTATAGACCACGAATTACACGAATTTCACGAATTATTTTGTACTCTATTATCAGTACTCAAATTCGTGAAATTCGTGTAATTCGTGGTTTCTATTAATAGTCTTTATCTGTGAACACCAGGTCGAGCAACACCTTCTTCGGATCTTTCTCCGAGCGGTAGGTGTAGGCAAAACGGTAGTGATTGTCCTTATAGAGTTGCAGTGTCGTGGTGTTGCGCAGTTCGTTCTTCAGGATATTCGCAGCGCCAAGCCTCTCCACGATACTGTCATTATCGGCAAAGCCTGTCAGCCTATAATAATAATGTAGAGTGTGGGTCTCCCGCTCAAAGGTCAGACTGTCGAGGATGGAGTTGTTGTCCATCTTCGCAGGGCAGTTCTTTCTCGTGTACTCTTTCGCATCTCTCGCACAGCGGTCTTCAAGCGACTCCTGACAGGCTGTCAATAACATCATAATTGCCGATAATACCCATAACTTTTTCATAACGAATGCTATTTTTTGTGCAAAGTTACTCAGAAATATTAAATTTCTTCGTGGAAACTCCAAAAAAAAGCAAAAATATTCATTATCCGGCGAATTTTTTGTATCTTTGCAACTTAAAGACGCATAGAATTAATGGATCATATCAGGAATTTCTGCATTATCGCACATATCGACCATGGTAAGTCCACATTGGCAGACCGTCTGCTGGAGTTCACCAAGACCATTCAGGTGACGGAGGGTCAGATGCTCGACGACATGGATCTGGAGCGAGAGCGTGGCATCACCATCAAGAGCCACGCCATCCAGATGGAGTATGTGTATCAGGGCGAGAAGTATATCCTGAATCTGATCGACACGCCGGGACATGTGGACTTCTCTTACGAGGTGAGCCGTTCGATTGCTGCCTGCGAGGGAGCACTGCTGGTGGTCGATGCCACCCAGGGTGTGCAGGCGCAGACCATCTCGAACCTCTATATGGCCATCGACCATAACCTCGAGATCATCCCTGTGATCAACAAGATCGACATGCCGTCGGCCATGCCTGATGAGGTGGAGGATGAGATTATCGACCTCATTGGCTGCGACCGTTCTGATATCATCCGTGCCTCTGGTAAGACGGGTGAGGGTGTCGAGGACATCCTGAATGCGGTGGTTGAGCGTATCCCTCATCCAGAGGGAGATTCTGAGGCTCCGCTGCAGGCACTGATCTTCGACTCGGTGTTCAACTCCTTCCGTGGTATCATCGCCTATTTCAAGATCGTCAACGGCGTAATTCGTACGGGCGACCTTGTGAAGTTCTTCAATACGGGCATGGAGTATGATGCCGACGAGATCGGGGTGCTGAAGATGGACATGATCCCCAGAAAGGAACTCAGGACGGGTGATGTGGGCTATATCATCAGCGGTATCAAGAACTCGAAGGAGGTGAAGGTGGGTGATACCATCACCCATGTGGCTAAGCCCTGCGACAAAGCCATCGAGGGTTTCCAGGAGGTGAAGCCGATGGTGTTCGCTGGCGTCTATCCCATCGATCCGACGGACTACGAGAACCTGCGGGCGTCGCTGGAGAAACTGCAGTTGAATGATGCCTCGCTGACGTTCACGCCAGAGTCGTCTGTGGCCTTGGGTTTCGGCTTCCGTTGTGGATTTCTGGGCCTGCTCCACATGGAGATCGTGCAGGAGCGACTCGACCGTGAGTTCGATATGGATGTCATCACCACCGTGCCTAATGTGTCCTATATGTGTTACACCAAGCAGGGGGAGGTGAAGGAGGTGCATAACCCCTCTGGTCTGCCTGACCTCACGATGATAGAGCACATCGAGGAACCTTATATCCGGGCCTCGATCATCACGGCGGCAGACTATATTGGTCCTATCATGACACTGTGTCTCGACAAGCGTGGCGAACTTATCGACCAGCAGTATGTCAGCGGCAATCGCATCGAACTGCACTTCATGCTGCCGCTGGGTGAGATCGTGATTGACTTCTACGATAAACTGAAGAGCATATCGAAAGGCTATGCTTCGTTCGACTACCATATCGACGGCTTCCGTCCCTCGAAGTTGGCGAAACTGGATATCCTGCTCAACGGAGAGCCCGTCGATGCACTGTCTACGCTGACGCATCAGGATAATGCCGTCACCTTCGGACGCAGGATGTGTGAGAAACTGAAGGAACTCATTCCCCGTCAGCAGTTCGACATCGCCATCCAGGCTGCCATCGGGGCGAAGATCATCGCCCGTGAGACAGTGAAGCAGGTACGTAAGGACGTGACGGCCAAGTGCTATGGTGGTGACGTCAGCCGTAAGCGCAAACTGCTGGAGAAGCAGAAGCGCGGAAAGAAGCGTATGAAACAGATTGGAAACGTGGAGGTGCCGCAGAAGGCGTTCCTCGCTGTATTGAAACTTGATTAAAAATAAACTAAAGGTCCCATATTTATGCCGAATATTGCTATTACAACCAGAGACGTGGCTCGCGAGTTAGCCAGACGCTACAGCACAATGACTCATGATGAGTTGGATTTGCTCGAGAGTATCCTTGTGCCGATGAAATTTGCCAAGAATGAGATGATCCTGAAGGAGGGGGATACATGTACGAACATCTATTGGGTTGTTAAAGGCCTTGTTCGTCAGTTCTATTATAAGAATGAGAAGGAACTGACGGAATACATGGCGACGGAGAACAGCATCGTGATGTGTATCGAGAGCCTGTTCCAGGAACAGCCTACCCGCCTGCAGATCAAGGCGATAGAGCCTACCGTCATGATAGCCATGCCAAAGGCTGATCTGGAGGCCGTGGCCATGAAGAGTGTGAACATCCAGATTCTCTACCGAAAGATTCTGGAGGAGTCGCTCATCCTCAGCCAGCATCATGCTGATATGCTCCGTTTTGAGAGTGCTCAGGACCGTTATCAGAAACTGGTGAAGAATCAGCCGCAATTGGTACTCCGTGCACCGTTGGTATACATCGCCAGTTATCTCCAGATGACACCAGAGACACTCTCCCGTGTCCGTACGGCTGCTCTCTTGGAAAAATAATACGAAAGGCTCCTGCTGAGGAGCCTTTTTTAATGTCTTTCCAGATAGAGTGAATGATCGATACAGTGGGGTAGTTCTTCCTGATAGTGAGTCACGTAGATGAGTGTCTTCTCGGGATCCTGACAGTATTCGTCCACTCGGTCTTTCACCATCCTGCGATTCACATCGTCCAGACCATGAAGAGGCTCATCGAGAATCAACAGGCTGGGTTCCTTGACAAAGGCACGGGCCACCAGAATCAGTCGCTGTTCGCCACTCGACATCTCGTGGAATTTCCGCTCTGCCAAATGGCTGATGCCGAAGATGTCCAGCCATTTCCTGCACTGGGCTCGCTCTGCCTCGTTGGGCTTTACATACAGTTCGACGGTGTCTTTCAGTCCACTGGCCACGATCTGTATGGCTGGGATGTTCTGCTTGTAACTACGGTGCATCTCTGGTGACACATAACCGATATGTTTCTTGATGTCCCAGACACTTTCGCCTGAACCTCTCTTATGGCCGAACAAAGAGATGTCACAGGCATAACTCTGGGGATTGTCTGCACAGACCAATGAGAGTAGGGTAGACTTCCCACTGCCGTTCTGTCCGGAGAGTGACCAGTGCTCCCCCTTCTTCACCGTCCAGTCGAGTTCCTTCAATATCGTCCTTGCTCTATAACGTATGCTGACATGGTTGAAGGAGATGATGTCTTGGTTTACAGTTCTTTCTTTGGAAAGCGAACAAGTTCGAGCGGACGGTTTACAGTTTACAGATGACGGTTTACAGTTTACAGTTGATTTCTGAGCAAGCCCTTCATCTGCAACAGAGTAATCATCTGTAAACTGTAAACCGTCATCTGTAAACCGTAAACTGTCAACTGTAAACTCATTCACAGAAATTTTCTTCATCACCCTCAAATCCTTCACCTCCACGATATGAGTGATGAAACTCGGTGTCTCGTCGGTCTTGGCCAGGACGAGGATGATCTGCAATCCCTGTTCCTGGGCTAACATCGCCATCAGTTCTTTCAACTGGTCTCTGGTCTCTCGGTCCAGTCCGATAAACGGATTGTCCATGATCAGGACTCTCGGATTCGTAAACAGCGATGCTGCGAGTTTGTATTTCCTCAGTTCTCCACTCGACAAGAGAATAATATATTTGTCTAACAATCCTTCCAGATGGAACAGTTCGTAGATATGTCGTTGTAAGGCCCGACGTGCTGGAGTGTCTTCACCAGCCAGTTGATACGCTTCTTCGAGTTTCTGGCCTACAGTTGGAGTCTCCTCGTCGATCTCCATCTGGTTCCAGCGCTGTTGCAGGAAGTAGGTCCGGTCGTTGTCCCCACCGTAAGTGTCTCGGAATGAGATATATTTCAGATTGTCATATGGCTCGTCGAAACCATATTTCACCAAACCGGGGAAAGCAGGATGACGACCCGTCAGCAGATCCACAAACATACTTTTCCCGGCTCCATTCCTGCCTATAATAGCGATATGCTCACCTTCCTCCATGCAGAAGTTCACGGGTTCTGCCATCGACCACTCGGGCTTTCTCGCCCGAGCATTAATCAGTTCAATCGTTTTCATCCTTCGTCTTGCGTTTTGACACTTTCTCCTGGTTCTTGTTCACGAAATCCTTCCACCCTTTATATTTCACATCACTCTCTGGCTTACCTGCCTGCATGAAATGACAGTAGGCAGCAGCCAGGGCGTCTGTGGCATCCATGAACTTCGACATCTCCTCATTGGGAATCTTCAACAGACGCTGCAACATCCCTGCCACCTGCTCCTTCGAGGCACTGCCATTACCCGTCAGTGCCATTTTGATCTTCATCGGTGCATATTCATGGATAGGTACGCCATGATGGATGGCAGCAGCAATGGCCACACCCTGGGCACGCCCTAACTTCAGCATCGACTGCACGTTCTTCCCGAAGAATGGTGCCTCAATAGCCATCTCGTCAGGCAGGAAAGAGTCGATGACACCTGTCACCCGCTCGAAGATATGGCCGAGTTTCAGGTATCCGTCAGCAAACTTTCGCAGGTCGATGACGCCCATTGTCATCATCTGCGCCTTGCCGTCTTTCACCTTCAGCAGCCCATAGCCCATCAGATTCGTTCCAGGGTCGATACCCAATATGATCTTCTCCATTTTATCGTGCAAAGATACCGAGTTTTTTTAATATAACCGACGGATTTGTGAAATATTTAAAAATGGGTATATATGACAAAACACCAATTACAATTGTAATGGCAATACTATAGATGATGGCAATAAGTAATAGTGATGTTATACCGAATTTGTGTACTAAGATCAGAAATGGACTTGTACCACAAACGATGATTATGGAATGGTATAAATAGTATTGCATCGTTAACTGTCCTTGGCGGGCAAACCACGGTCTGCTTATACAGACGTTTAAGAACGCCAATGACATTGGGATGCTAAGACAAAATGCAAATAGTCTTTTAAAAGCATCATAGTAATTGTCGTAAGGGTCAGCATGTCTCAGATTGCCTAAATACTGAGGACAGAATAATGGTACAACAAAGGCTATTATTAAGAAGAGTAAACAGAGAGGTCTGTATCTTTGGGGTAGAAATATATTCTTGTTTTTCATATAATATCCAAGAAAGAAAAACGGCATGAATGAGAGAGTTCTTTGTATTGAAAGAAAAACACCAAACGGAAGAAAGCCTGCGAGGATGCTAATACCGAATGTTGTGGGCAGAATGAGTTTGGCATTTCTTAAGATACTCTCTGGTATCACTTGTAGTATGAGCCGCCAATAGATAAGGCTTAATAGATACCATAGTATCCACCATGGTGTTAAAATAGTAGTGAGAGAAATGGACTCTTCCCACAGAATAAGCGCTATGAATTGAAATAATATCAGGGGCTCTGCTATTTTCCATATGCTTGCTGCCATTTTTTTTACACTTTTCTTGCTAGAAAAGTAACCGGAGATAAAGATGAACAATGGCATATGGAAAAGGAAAATCCAATTCCAAATGACTTTATTTTCTGGAATTTGGAAAATTTCTAAGACATGTCCTGAAATGACAAGAATAATAAGCCAATATTTTACAGAATCCAAGCGTTCGTTGCGAAAGGATGGAGATATCTTCTTATTTGACATTTCTTGATATAATAGTTCTGATATAATAATGTGAACAGACTGCCTATCTCTACTATTTTGGCGCAAAGATACAAAAAAAATTTCAGATACTGCTGTTTCTGGAATAAACTTTTGCGATGATGGCTCCGCTGATGTTATGCCATACGCTGAAGATAGCCCCGGGGATGGTGGCCATAGGGTAGGTGGCGAAGTGTAAAGTTGCCAGACTGCTGGCTAATCCGCTGTTCTGCATGCCAACCTCGATAGATACTGCCTTACGCTTATCAGAAGGCATGTGGAGCAGATGGCCAATCAGATAGCCGATGGACAATCCGCAGATGTTGTGAAGCATGACAACCAGCACGATGATGAGTCCGCCAGCCAACAGTTTGTTGGCATTGGCAGAAATGACGATAATCACAATCGTGGCGATGGCAAGTGATGAGAGTGCAGGGAGATACGCTGTGGCACGCTCCACCTTATTAGGCCATAAGCGCTTGACTGCCAGTCCGACGATAATCGGCAGAATCACTACCCACAGGATACTGAGGAACATGGCCATCACATCGACATCGACCGTCTTCCCTGCCATGAACCATACCAGTAGAGGTGTCAGCACAGGAGCCAGCAGGGTGGATATGCCAGTCATACCTACGGATAGTGCTAAGTCTCCTTTCGCCAGATATGTGATGACATTGGAGGCTGTTCCCCCAGGACAGCAACCTACGAGTACCACACCTACGGTAAGTGCTTCGTCGAGCGAAAACGTCTTGGCGAGTATCCATGCAAGTAGCGGCATGATGGTAAACTGTGCCAGACAGCCAATCATGACGTCCCGAGGGCGGCTGAATACGATGCGGAAGTCTTCCAGATTCAACGTCAGACCCATGCCAAACATGATGACACCCAATAATGGACTAATGATAGTAGGGCGTAGGACGCTGAACACCTCTGGAAACAGAAGAGCAAGTACTGCCGCAAGCAGTACGAGCACTCCCATGTAGTCGGAAATTAGTTTGCAAACAGTTTTCATTCTTTTTTATGTGAACATAAGACCTGTCTGGAAGATGACTGCCGAGACAATCCATGCTACCAGTGTCGTATAGCCGGCAGCAAACAGTGCCCATCGCCAGGAGCCTGTCTCGTTCTTGATGGCTGCAATGGTGGCGATACAGGGGAAATAGAGTAATATAAATATAAGGTACGCGTAGGCGGCTAATGGGGTGATGCCCTCTTTCATCATCAACTGGCGGAGATGTGTGTATTTCTCGTTGTCGTCACTAAAGTCATCGTCATCGCCAAAGGAGTCGTCTCCGCTATAGAGCACACCGATGGTCGATGCCACAATCTCCTTGGCACCAACACCTGCCAGCAGCGAGACATCCAGTTTCCAGTTGAAGCCCTGGGGCATGAAAAGTGGTTCGATGGCCTTACCCATACGCCCTATGTAACTCTGCTCTTGCTGTTGCTCTCGCGACAGTTCCTCGTTGTGTGGGAAATAGCCCAGGGCCCAGACGATGATGGAGGCTACCAGGATGATACCTCCCATCTTCTTCAGATACTCCTTGCCTTTCTCCCAGGTATGTCGCCAGATAGACTTTGGCGTAGGCCAGCGATAGGGTGGCAGTTCCATTACGAATGGCGTGTCTTCGCCCTTGATGACCAACGAGGAGAATATCTTACTGATGACGACCGACATCAGGATACCGATGGCATAGAGCGACAGCAGTACCCATGAACGGTATTGCAGCGAGAAGAACGTGCCGGCAATCATGATATAAATAGGTAGTCGGGCCGAACAACTCATAAAGGGCAGGATCATCATCGTGATGATACGTGAACGTCTGCTTTCAATCGTTCGGGTAGCCATGACGGCAGGCACGTTACAGCCAAAGCCCATGATGAGCGGAATGAACGACTTGCCGTGCAGCCCCATCTTGTGCATCAGTTTGTCCATGATGAAGGCTGCTCGTGCCATATACCCGGAGTCCTCCATCAGCGAGATGAAGAAATAGAGGATCAGGATCTGTGGCAGGAACACGATCACACTACCTACACCACCGATCACTCCGTCTATCAGCATCGCCTTCAGTGGTCCCTCTGGCATCGTCTCGCTAACCTCGTCACCTATCCACCCGACTAACGATTCTATCCAGTCCATCGGGTATTGCCCCAATGAGAAGGTGGTCTCAAACATCACGTAGAGCAACAGGAAGAAGATGGGGAACCCGAAATATTTATGCGATAGGACACCATCGATGAGATGGGTGGTACGATAGGTGTCTTCCTTCGTGCCAGTCTTGAATTTGGCCTCTTTCAGCGCACCGTGGATAAAACCGTATTTCGCATCCATGATAGCCGTCTCTGAGTCATCGCCAGTCTCTTCTTTGACGCGTGCTGAGGCTCTGTCACGGGCATTCGTCAGTCTGTGGAAGTCGTCCATGCGGTTCTCGCCGGCCATGTGCTTGCCTAGGTAGTCGAGCACCTGACTGTCGTGTTCCAGCAACTTCAGCGAGAGGTATCGGGTGGAGTAGTGCTGGGTGATATGCTCATCGGCCTTCAGGTATTTCTGAATGTGGCTGATGCCATCCTCTATCTCATGACCGTAGTTGATATGCAGGTGTCTGGAGAACTTGCTGGCTCCTTCATATACCTGGATGACGGCTCGGAAGAGGTCTTTCACGCCTGTACCGTTCTTAAAGGATGTGGGAATCATCGGGACGCCGAAGAGGGTGCTCAGAGTGTCGATGTCCACATGGTCACCACGACGCTCAAACTCGTCATACATGTTCAGGGCGCAGACCATGCGGATGTTCATATCCACCAGTTGGGTGGTCAGGTAGAGGTTGCGTTCCAGGTTTGAGGCGTCAATCACATTAATCACCACGTCGGGCATCTTCTCTGTCAGATGCTCCCTCACGTAGAGTTCCTCTGGTGAATAACAACTCAAAGAATACGTGCCGGGAAGGTCGGTGAGGTTGAACTCATAGCCGAACATCGAGGCATGGGCCTCAGTGGCGTCGACTGTAACACCTGAGTAGTTACCCACATGGCCATGGGCACCAGAGGCAAAGTTGAAGAGTGAGGTCTTGCCGCAGTTGGGATTGCCTACCAGGGCGACATTGATGGTACGACGCTCCTTCATGGCTATATGCTGGAGATAATCGTCCGGGTGGTCTTCTGGATGAAGAGGAGTGTGGAGTGTGGAGTGTGAAGTGAGATTACCTTGGGGGCGGGAATCTGCCACAGGAGTATTCTCACTCCTCATTCCACTCTCCTCACTCCACGAATTACCGCTTACCACCTCGATATTGTCTGCCTCCTGATGTCTCAGACTCACTTCATACCCCATCAGTTTATACTTCACAGGATCCTGTAAAGGCGCATTCAGCAGCACTTCCACTTCTTTTCCTTTGATGAATCCCATCTCGATGATCCTTTTCCGGAATCCACCATGCCCTAACACTTTGACGATGATACCTTTCTCGCCTGTCTTCAGTTCCGATAACTTCATTTCCTTATCTGCGAAATCTACAGTTCTTTTATACTATTTTGGTGCAAAGGTACACAAAAAAACTTGCAACCGGGTTGCATCCAATTGCAAATTTTCTGAAATACCTAAAAAAGAGGATAGGGTAGGTGTGTGAGAAAAAACTTATATACTATTTTAACTCATTTCCAGTTATTGTTAATTCGATTGTCCATCCATGTAACTCTCTCGTCAAAAAAAGTGTTTACTCTCTCAACCTCTTCCTGCCATGACTTTACAGAATAGTTCATTGGCCGACCTGTTGACGGCCATTTCTTGAAGTTCGCAACTTGAGCCTTGGCTATCATGAGCCGGACATTTTCCACTTCATCCTTCACTTGTTGCACGTTGGTCATAAAGAGGACCCATTCTTCCTTGACAGCCTCCTTGAACGCAGGTGACTTCATCAGATATTTGAAGAAATACATAGTCTCCCAGAAAGTATTCTCCTCTATAGGATATGGATTGTCATGCCATGCAGTAATCCATGATCCCATGCTCCATTCAGAGTCCCATAAGGGCATCATTTTTAGTTTGGACTGACGGGAAGGAAGCACATAATAGAGGTTGGGGTCGAAGTTCATAAAGACAGAGTTGGCAACATGGTATTTGGCGAAACTGGTGACATCAAGATAATCCATATATTTGATGTCATCATGATTGTCTGGCAAAACCATTAGGCTGCTTTCAAGTTGATTCATAAAAGATTCGATGAAGAGATAGTTGTCATCTCCTCTGACAATGTCTTTTTCGTCATCGGGATACTTAAAGGTGTAAGGTCTGCCAAGTCCTTTGTATGTGACAAAGTATAGATTTTCGTTTTCGTAGAAATGATCATCCTCGATGATGAAGCCGTCTTTCTTTATATTGATGCGGTTCTCCGACTTCTCAACCTTGTCTGTGAAAACATAAACACCCATGTATTCACCGTTAAGGAAGAGGTTCACGTACTGATAGTTGATGGTCCACTCAATACCAGTTGCTTTGGAGATGGCGCACATATATGCGGTACGCAGCAGAGAGGGATCGCAACTCTCTGCTAACAATACCCAATTCTTATTGGCAGGGAAACCAAAAGGTTTCTGCTTCTTCTCAAATTTCACAGCATAAGGTTTCTTGTCGTACTTCCATGTTGAGTTCCCACGTCCTTTGATCTTACCAGGGGCATCAAGCACTGTGCCGTCAGAATACACAAAGGCATAGGATGTACCTTCCAACCAGACGTCCTTACTGGCTATCTGTTTTCTGTCTGCGTTGTTGACAAAAACGAGAGGTAATCCGGAACATTCCGCCACTTCTGCCGTTAATGGAAAATCATAGGTTTTACCTGTTGTAAAGACCCTACCGCCTAGATCTTCATTCACAGGAAAAACATTGCCCTCTTCATCATAAACTCTGATTTTCAGCGTGCGGGTCGTCAGATCCACTGGCAGCATTGCCAGATATACATCCAACACAAGGTTGTCATCAGAAAGTTGCACCCCATCTAAGGTTAGAGCCAGTATGGATGATTCTGCCTGTGAATCCTCGTCTCTTGAGATATATTTATTGATAACCTTATTATAGAGTTTCATTGTCGGCAGTCTGCCATCTGTCTCCAAAATGACCGCCTTGTAATTGCCTGCTTGTGGCATAGTAATCTCCATATGTAGTGTGCTGATCATATTCTGATCGAATGATAATATACCTTCAGAATTAGCATTTCCGTTTTGTGTCTGTCCATTCATATTAAGTATTATAATTTCATTCTTATCAGTTTGTGAATGAATGATCTTAACCACATCAGCCATGTTCACTTCGTTATCGCCATTTGCGTCAGCCTCTTCTATGTTGAAGTTCTCAGGTTGTTCTCCCATGATATGACTGATAATGACTTTGAGGTCGGTTGTATCTACAATTCCGTCTCCATTCACATCACCAGAACCGGCCAACAATGCCATTGGTAATAGACTCCCCCAAATAATGGATAGTAGTTTCCTCTTCATAATTCATTTGGTTTTGTAGATACCCTTAACAAATAATCCGTTGTCAATGATACGGATAAATCTCAAATAGATACTGAGCCTACTTTTTACGCTTCTGTCTCGAAGTAGTTCTCCAGTTCTGTCTTGGCACTGCTTTCTGCATTGGGCAGGTCGCGGATGATCTGACCTTTCTCCAGCAGGGCGATGCGGGTGGAGATGTCGATGGTGTGCTGCAGGTTGTGCGAGGAGATGAGGATGGTGGCACCTGTCTCACGGTTGTACTCAGTAAGCAGGTGCTTCAGGATGTTCTGCGACGAGGGATCCAGGAAGTTGAAGGGCTCATCGAGAATCACCAACTGCGGCCGATTGAAGAGGGCGGCGATGATACCCACCTTCTGCTTGTTACCGGCCGAAAGGTTACGGATGAGTTTCTTCTGCCCGAAGATCTCCCCGCCAGCCAGTCGCTCAAAGTCTTTCAGACGCAGGTCGACAGCCTCCTGCGTCATGTTCATGATCTTTCCCAAGAAGGCGAAGTACTCCTCTGGTGTCAGGAAGTCAATGAGGAAACTGTCGTCGATATGGGCACCGGTCTTGTCCTTCCAGGCCTCAGACTCGGCGGGGTTGATGGCTGTGTCATCCCCGGCAAACTGCATGATGACTTGTCCCTCATCGGGCTTCAGCAGGTCGAGAAGCATCCTGAACAGGGTGGTCTTCCCGGCTCCGTTATTACCTACCAGTCCCAGGATATCCCCGTCATTCACTTGGAATGAAGGAATATCACTGGCTGTCGTCTCGCCAAATTGCTTCTTCAGGTTGCTTATGGTAATCATCTGTAAACTGTAAACTGTAAACCGTAAACCGTAAACTGTAAACCGTAAACTGTAAACCGTAAACTGTAAACCGTAAACTAAATAACCCCCTTGCCGTGGCAGTTCTTGAACTTCTTGCCTGAGCCGCAGGGACAGGGATCGTTACGTCCGGGCAGTTTGTCCTTGATAATCGGTGTACGAGGCTGCTGGGCACGGGTATCCTGTTGGGCGGCTGCCTGTTGGTTACGGTCAACCAATTGCTCCTCACCGATCTGCTGTTTCGACTCCGTATACTGCTGACGCTGGGTGTGCTGCTCTGGGGCTGCCTCCTGCACCTGTTGTTGCATCTCCGGAATCTGGACACGGGTAAGTATAGAACAGATACGGTTATACATCTCGTTGATCATCGCATCCCACACCTTCGCTGACTCGAGTTTGAAGATCAGCAACGGGTCTTTCTGCTCGTAGGAGGCATTCTGCACAGAGTGCTTCAACTCATCCAACTGCCTCAGGTTCTCCTTCCAAGAGTCGTCGATGATATGCAGCAAGATACTCTTCTCAAACTCCTTCACCACCGACTTCGAATCAGTGTCATAGGCTTCCTTGAGGTTGCAGGGGATATTGTACATCCGACGCCCGTCAGTCAGTGGCACCATGATGCGCTCATACATGTGGCCCTGGGCCTCATACACCTGTTTGATGATGGGCTGGGCTACTGTCTGTACACGCTCTGTACGACGGTTGAAACTCTCAATCACTGCCTGGAAGGCATTCTCGGTGAGTTGTTCACGGGGCTGGTTGATATATTCATCACTGGTGAAGGGCACCTCCATCGATAATACATGCAGGAACTCTTCCTTACAACCCTGATAGTCACCGGAGTTCTCGATGATGTTCACCACACGGTCCCAGATGATGTTGGCGATGTCCATGCCGATACGTTCTCCCATAAGGGCGTGACGGCGCTTCTCGTAGATGACGGTACGCTGCTTGTTCATCACATCGTCGTACTCAATCAGACGCTTACGGATACCGAAGTTGTTCTCCTCAACCTTCTTTTGGGCGCGCTCGATACTCTTTGAGATCATCGGACTCTCAATCATCTCACCTTCCTTGAAACCGAGTTTATCCATCACGGAGGCGATGCGTTCAGAGGCGAACAGACGCATCAGTTTGTCTTCGAGTGACACGAAGAACACGGAACTTCCCGGGTCTCCCTGACGTCCGGCACGACCTCTCAACTGTCTGTCCACACGACGGCTCTCGTGACGCTCTGTACCGATGATGGCCAGACCGCCAGCGGCCTTCACCTCGGGTGAGAGCTTGATATCGGTACCACGACCAGCCATGTTCGTGGCGATGGTCACTGCACCCTTGCCATTGGTCGACTGTCCTGCCAGTGCCACGATGTCTGCCTCCTTCTGGTGCAACTTGGCGTTCAGCACCTGGTGGGGGATACCCTCACGCTTGCCGGTCTCGGGATTGACATACATGTCGAGCATACGACTGAGCAACTCTGAGATCTCCACCGAGGTGGTACCGATCAGGGTCGGACGACCTTGGTTACGCATCTTCACAATCTCCTCAATCACAGCCTTATATTTCTCACGGGCAGTCTTGTAGACACGGTCGTCCTGGTCATTACGGATCACAGGACGGTTCGTGGGAATCTCCACCACGTCGAGTTTGTAGATGTCCCAGAACTCACCGGCCTCGGTAGAGGCGGTACCGGTCATACCGGCCAGTTTATGATACATGCGGAAGTAGTTCTGCAGGGTGATGGTGGCGAAGGTCTGGGTGGCGGCCTCTACCTTCACGTGCTCCTTGGCTTCCACTGCCTGATGCAGACCGTCACTCCAACGACGGCCTTCCATGATACGACCGGTCTGTTCGTCCACGATCTTCACCTCGCCGTCGATGACCACATACTCGTCGTCCTTATTAAACATACAGTAGGCTTTCAGCAACTGCTGCAGGGTATGCACACGCTCCGACTGTACGGCATAGTGGTTCAGCATCTCGTCTTTCTTGTCCAGACGCTCCTGGTCGCTGAGGCCGGTCTCCGTCTCAAGGGCAGAGAGTTGCGAGGTGATGTCGGGCAACACGAACAACTCAGCATCATTGACCTGCTTGGCCAGCCAGGCTGTACCCTTGTCGGTCAGGTCGCAGGAGTTCAGTTTCTCATCCACCACGAAGTACAGGGGCTCGATACACTCAGGCATACGACGGTTGTTGTTCTCCATATAGATCTCCTCGGTCTTCAGCATACCGGCCTTGATACCTTCCTCTGACAGGTATTTGATCAGCGGCTTGTTCTTGGGCAGGGCCTTATGCGAACGATAGAGTGAGAGGAAACCCTGGTCGAGTTTCTCCTGACCGTCTTTCTTGTTACCTGCCTCGACAAGGCGGTTTCCTTCGGTGATGAGAGTCTTGGCATCTGCCAGATACTGGGTGGCCAACTGACGCTGCACGCCTACCAGACGCTCTACCAGGGGCTGGTACTCCTCAAACATCTGGTCGTCACCTTTGGGCACAGGACCGGATATGATAAGAGGTGTACGGGCATCATCGATCAACACGGAGTCGACCTCGTCGACGATGGCATAGTTGTGACTGCGCTGCACAAGGTCGGCTGGCGAGATGGCCATGTTGTCACGCAGGTAGTCGAAACCGAACTCATTGTTCGTACCAAAGGTGATATCTGCCTGATAGGCCTGGCGACGGGCCTCGGAGTTGGGCTGGTGCTTGTCGATACAGTCCACACTCAGACCATGGAACATATAGAGCGGTCCCATCCACTCGGAGTCACGCTTGGCAAGGTAGTCGTTCACCGTCACCACATGAACACCATTGCCTGTCAGGGCATTCAGGAACACAGGGAGGGTGGCCACGAGGGTCTTACCTTCACCAGTGGCCATCTCGGCAATCTTTCCCTGATGCAGCACGACACCACCAAACAACTGCACGTCGTAGTGGATCATCTCCCATTTCAGGTCATTGCCGCCTGCCGTCCAGTGGTTGTGGTAGATGGCCTTGTCACCGTCGATGGTGATGAAGTCTTTCTTCGGGTCACCTGCCAACTCCCGGTCGAAGTCGGTGGCTGTGACGATGGTCTCCTCGTTCTCGGCAAACCTTTTGGCTGTCTCTTTCACGATGGCGAACACCTCGGGCATCACCTCGTCGAGGGCTTTCTCGTAGATGTCGAGGATCTCCTTGTCAATCTTGTCTATCTGAGCGAAGATGTCGGCACGCTCGTCGATGGGGGTGTCCTCAATCTTGGCCTTCAGTTCGGCGATACGGGCTCTCTGCTCGGTGGCAGTGGCCTGCACCTGTTCACGGATCTCCTTCGTACGCTGGCGCAGCGCATCGTTATCCAGTTGCTCAATCTTCGGAGAGACGGCCTTTACCTTCTCTACCAACGGCTGGATAAGTTTCATGTCGCGGGTGGACTTGTCACCAAACAGCGACTTCAAAATCTTGTTGAAATTCATATCTATTTTGTATTCTTTTTACTTCTTTATTTTTTCACCTTTTTACCTTTTCACCTTTTCACCTTTTCACCTTTTCACCTTTTCACTTTATTATAAAGCGGGTGCAAAGTTACAAATAAAATTTGTATTAACCGCATATTGTTCTTAAAATAACCACAGATTTCGCAGATTTCACAGAATAAGGCAGTATCATGACAAAAAATCTGTGTAATCTGCGAAATCTGTGGTTTATTAATATAGCGGTTCGGAAGAACAGGCGTTGGGGGCTCTGATGCGGATGGCCCTGGCTATGGTGGGGGCGATGCGGTCTGTCGTCACTGGGGTCTTGACCTGTTCCGACGGGATGTCTGCACCATACAGGATGATGGGGAAGGGGAGGGCAGCAGGTTGCGACAGATGGTCCTCACCGGTATCTTCATTCTGCAGATGCCAGCCGGGGTTCACTTCTATCAGAATGTCGCCGTTGTGCTGGGGATGGAAACCGTTCCTGATCTTCGTGATCTGACTGCTGTGCTCTCCCAGCAGTTGCAGGGCGCTGTACACATTCTTCACACCTTCCATCTGCAACAGGAACTCACGGGTCTGCTGATAGAAGTCTGTCAGACTGATTCGCTTCTGTTCCAGTAACTTACGGTTGACATACAACTGATGGTCTGTGTAGGTCTCAATATATCTTCCGTTGCCCCAGATGGCCCCGAAGTACATGTTCAGGAGTCCGGCGGCACGGTTGATATAGAAGGTGCCGGTGGGGATACGGTATTTCGCATAGTCGGTATGGTCGGGGTCACAGGAACCGGTACTGGTCACAACAAACAATACCTCCCGTCGGCCGATGTGGGCTTCCAACTGACTGATCAGTGTCCCGATGCTCTGGTCCAGTCGGAGGTAGGTGTCTTTCAGTTCCAACTGACATTCTGACACAGGTTGATGCTTGAACGGCCCTGCGTAATAGGTCAGGCAGAGCAGGTCGGTGATGCTGTCTGACCCCAGCCCTTTCTGCTTGACGTAGGCCAATGCCAGGTCGGTCACATGGGCATTGATAAGGCCCGATGTCTGGTACTCCTGATATTTCTGATGTCCTTTGAAGAGGTGTCTGAAATCATAGATTTTCTCTTGTCCGAGTGGCACCCAGCGGAGTTTTCTGATGCTCTTTCCTGGAAGGCTTAACTCGTTGAAACCCAATGATGAAACTGACTCTCCGTTCGAGTAATACTGCGATGAGGTCCACATGCCTGTCTGTTCGTCCATCCAGAGGGCTCCGTCGGCAGCATGACCGGCAGAGAGGATGGCGGCATCAGCAAAGGGGGCGATGGCATAGACGAAGGCCTGCCCGTCACTGGCCACCTTGATCTCATCTCCTAAGGTCGAGACGGCGAGATGGTGTGGACCGGCTATGCCATTTTGGCGGTTGTCTTCAGTACAATACTGGGGCCTGAGGGTCTCACGGTTGATCCACCGCTGACCAACGATACTGTGGTAATAGGGCACTGTCCCTGTCAGCACGGTCGAGATGGCTGAGGCGCGGTCGGTCTGTGTCAGGGGGTAAGAGGCATTCTCATACACCCGCCCTTGCTCCAGGAGCCTCCTGAAGCCGTCAGACCCGTAGAGTGGGGCATAGGCCTCCAGGAAGTCACTGCGCAACTGGTCGATGGTGATGTTCACCACCAGCCTGGGCAACGGTCTGGAGCCCTTCTGTGCAGACCCTTCAGCATGCCATCCCAGCACCGCCAACAGCGTGATATATAGATACCTATTCCTCATTCCTCTTACCTCTCACCTCTTATGTCTCACCTCTTACCTCTCACCTCTCACCTCTTATGTCTTACCTCTCACCTCTTACCTCTCACCTCTTACCTCTCTCACCAGCAAAGATAATGCCACAATCATCATCCCCTCGGCATAAACCTGGAAAATCCGTCCGATAGCGAAGAGGGCAACCATGCACAACAGCACCAGTCTCCATCGCTTGGTCTTTCCTTTCAGCACACTGGGGATAAAGAACAGCGGCAGGGGGTTCAGCAACAGCAGTTGCAGGTTCAGGCTCGTCGTGGGGTGCTGCGAGAAGATCATCACAAACAGTACGCAGCCTGCCAGTCCCTGCATCAGCATCAGCAACGCGTCCCACCACTTAAACCGTTTCCTCTGTTTCCACTCAATCAGCGCGATGCCCACCGACACCACCAGCAGGATCCAGGCGCATTGTGTCGGGGTCAGTGGGAAGTCTTCCTCTATCACCTGAACGCCTGCCGGCAGGGCTATCCGTCTCTCTTTCACTAGCGGACGGTATTCACCGCCTGCATAGATGGTGGCGCGGTCGAAGTCGTACATCAGGTTCGAGGGCAGAAACTCCTGTTGGCGCAGGTCTGTCTTGATGTCGGCCCTGAGTCCTAGCAGCATGTCGTTGCCAAAGGCTGCCCAGGGGTGGTTTCTCACACAACTGTGCACCATCTCCCGATACGTGGGCTGATAGTCCTCCCGGGGAGCATAGGTCACCTTCCCGTTGATACACCGCTCCAGCAGGTCTCTCGGACGCATCGAACAGTTGTCGTAGAAGTAATTATAGCGGTATACCTTGTTCTCGGGCTTCAGGTTCTCTATCAGGGCCTGCTTCAGGGTCATCTTCTCCTCGGCTGTCAGGTTGATCACTTGTTCGGTGATGCTGCTGCCATATTTCACGTACTCTTGTCTGAACAGGGGGTAGGGGTAGGCACCCAGTTCATAGTCGGTCAGACCGAAGACGAACCGGCCTACGAAGAAGGGGGTCCTGAAGTCGAACACACCCCAGTTGAAGGCGATATCCTCTTGCTTGCTCAGGTCGTGCCATCTCAGGGCGGTATGGCCGTACAGACTGTATATTTCCTCGTGGGGCGAACAGGTGAGCAGACTCACCTCCACCGAGTCAAACGGCGCCAGATAGTCCGGCTGACGCTCTTCCTGGGCCATCAAGGCCGTCAGGGAGAGAAAGGCCGGAATCAGCAGGCTAAATCTCCTAAAAAAGTTATTTTTTTGTTTCACGATGCAAAATTAATTGATATTTTTCAGTAAAAAGCGATTTTCTCTGTTTTTTTTAATAATTTTGCACCCTGAAATGAAATTCTTACGAAATAGAAGGATCAATATGAATAAATTCATCGGTTGTCTGGTGCTTTATGCCCTGACGACAATGGCTGCTTTTGCACAGAGCAGCACGAACTCTCCTTACAGCCAGTTTGGCCTGGGTGACCTGGCCGACGAAGGGGTCGGGTTCAACAAAGGCATGGGTGGCGTCGGATATGGTTTCAGAAAGGGCAACGAGGTCAATCCCCTGAACCCTGCCTCCTATTCGGCCATCGACTCGGTGACGATGATCTTCGACGGAGGACTCTCCGGACAGATCACGAACTTCAAGGAGGGGGGACGTAAACTCAACGCCAAGAGTGGTGGATTCGATTATATCATGGGTGCACTCAGACTCTTCCCCCGGGTGGGACTGACCTTCGGCGTGAGACCTTACACCAACATCGGGTATGATTATACCTCTTCCCAGCGACTGGAGGATATGTCAACCAAGATGACCAGTACTTATGATGGCGACGGTGGTCTCAACCAACTCTTCTTGGGCGCTGGCTTCCAGTTGATGAAGTCTCTCTCCGTAGGATTCAATGCGGCTTATCTCTGGGGCGGTTTCGACCGGGGGGTGATCATGGTGGGCTCTACGGATATCAACTCCCTCGCCAAGACGTATGAGACTTCTGTCAGCAGTTATAAACTCGACTTCGGCATACAGTACACCCAACCCATCAATGCCAAGGATGACATCACCCTGGGGGCGGTGTTCAGTCCGGGACATAAACTCAACGCTGACACCTATAGCCGGATTGTCACCACGAACGTGAATGTCATCAAGTCCGACACGACGATGTTCACCATTGCCAATGCTCTTTCCATCCCGACCTCCTTTGGCGTGGGAGTGGCCTACAGCCATGACCAGAAATTGCGCGTGGGGGCAGACTTCAAGTTCCAGAAGTGGGGCAGCCTCGATTTCCCGTCTTTCGAAAACAATGCCTATGCGCTCCGCAGTGGATTGCTCAAGGACAGTTATAAGTTCAATGTCGGTGCAGAGTGGATTCCCAATCCTCGCAGCACGCGCAGCGCCTTCCATCATGTCCGTTACAGGGTGGGAGCGGGATATACCACACCTTATTATTATATTAATGGACAGGACGGCCCGAAAGACCTCCAGTTGAGTCTCGGCGTGGGTATTCCCATCATCAATGCCTACAACAACCGTTCCTTCCTCAACGTCAGCGCCCAGTGGCAGCACCGGTCGGCAGAGAATCTCATCACCGAGAACACCTTCCGCCTGAATATCGGCATCACCTTCAACGAGCGCTGGTTCTCGAAGATGAAGATTGAATAAAAGGAACCACAGATGGTGCAGAGAATAAATGAACCGCAGATTACGCAGATTTCGCAGATTTTACAAATCATAAACAAAATAAGAATCTGTGCAATCTGCGTAATCTGCGGTTTTTTTAAAACATTTGCCTTCTGCGTAATCTGCGGTTTATTACCCATTTCCTGCGAACAGGCCACAGAGCACACAGCCCCTCCCATCTACGACCGTGACTCTGTCTCGATGATGACCTCCTATGGTGTCAACACCCTCATCAGCGACTCAGGAGTCATCAAATACCGGATTGTCACCGAACGGTGGGATGTGAACACAGTCCGTCAGCCTTCACGCTGGACCTTTGAGAAGGGGGTCTTCTTCGAACAGTTCGATGAGAAGTTCCACGTCCAGGCTTATATCCAGTCTGACACCGCCTGGTATTACGACCAACAGAAACTCTGGCATCTCCGTGGACGGGTTCGCATCCGCAATGTCAATGGACTCGTCTACACCAGCGAGGAACTCTTCTGGGATGGTATCCGGCATGAACTCTACTCCAACGTCTTCTCTCGGGTGGTAACGCCTGAGCGACAGATGGAGGGCACTTATTTCCTCTCCGACGAGCGCATGTCCCACTACACCGTGAGCAACTCCAAAGGCTCTTTCGAGAAGTCCGACATGTTAGGCGAAGACGACAAGAAAGACGAGACCACCTCCCCTGCCGACACCACCAAGGCACCCGAACCCATCCTCCGACCCAAACTCGAGAAGTCCCGTCGTCACTCCTCCCCCTAACCCTTTTGTTAATATGTTACTATGTCTTATAAGTTACTCTGTCTTTTAATCTGTTCTTATGTTCTTCTGTTCTTCTGTCTAAAATAAATTCTGTTATTCTGTTACTCTGTCTTTTAATAAGTTACTCTGTCTGTTAATATGTTACTATGTCTTTTAATCTGTTACTCTGTCTTTTAATCTGTTATTATGTCTAATCTGATTATAGGTCTTATTATTGCGATGCTCTTCTCCGCCTTCTTCTCAGGCATGGAGATCGCCTTTGTCTCGAGCAACCGTCTCCTGGCAGAGATGGACCGTGAGAAGAACGGCCTCTCGCAGAAAGCCATCGCAGTCTTCTACCAGCACCCGAACAACTTTGTCTCCACCATGCTTGTGGGCAACAATATCGCCCTTGTCATCTATGGCATCCTCTTCGCACAGATCTTCGATGCCACCCTTTTCGCACCCTTCAGCGACGGCATCAGGGTCACCCTCGATACACTCCTCTCTACGGTCATCGTACTCTTCACCGGTGAGTTCCTCCCGAAGACCATCTTCAAGAACACACCCAACACGATGCTCACCGTCTTTGCCATACCCGCCTGGCTCTGTTATGTCATCCTCTATCCCATCTCCCGGCTGGCAACCCTCCTCTCCAAAGGACTCCTCCGGCTCGTAGGCATCCGTATGACCAAGGAGAACGAAGAACGGGAGTTCACGAAGGTCGATCTCGACTATCTCGTGCAGACCAGTATCGACAATGCCGGCGATGAGGACCTGATCGGCGAGGAGGTCAAGATCTTCCAGAACGCCCTCGACTTCTCTGAGACGAAGGTGCGCGACTGTATGGTGCCCCGTACGGAGATCGATGCCGTCGAAGACACCGCCACCATCGAGGTACTCAAGCAGACCTTCATCGAGAGTGGCCACAGCAAGATCATCGTCTATCACGAAGACATCGACCACATCATCGGTTATATCCACTCCTCCGACATGTTCCGCCTCGACAACTCGGCGGAAGCAAATTCTTCACTCTTCACTCTTCACTCTTCACTTCTTCGTGAAATCTCTTTCGTCCCCGAGACCATGCTCGCCTCTCGCCTGATGAAGCAACTCATGCAGCAGAAGCGCTCTCTGGCCATTGTCGTCGATGAGTTCGGAGGCACCAGCGGACTGGTCTCCCTCGAGGATATCATGGAGGAGATCACCGGTGAGATCGAGGATGAACACGACAGCACGAACCATGTGGCGAAGCAACTCTCCGACCATGAGTTTATCCTCTCGGCCCGGCTGGAGATCAGCAAGATCAACGAGCAGTTCGACCTCAGTCTCCCAGAGAGCGATGAGTATATGACCCTCGGTGGACTGATCCTCCATGTCTATCAGTCCTTCCCCAAACTCAACGAGGTGGTGAAGTTCGGCGATTTTGAGTTCAAGATTGTCAAAAACACAGCGACAAAGATAGAGTTGGTACGGCTCACGGTGCTCAAATGATATTTTTCTACGGATTTAAAGGATTTAAGGATTGCTTTATTGAGGATGAAGTGCTCTGCACAGGATTTTGAGGGATAGGCTGCGCTTAGATCCTTATTATCCGAACCTTCAGGTTCTCATCCCCTATCCCCAAATCCTTAAATCCGTAGACTAAAATTAACTTGATAATAATCTGTATAATCTGCGAAATCTGTGGTTTATAGAAGAAAATACTCATAAAATTTTGCCGTTTCAAAGAAAAGTCGTAATTTTGCACCCCAAATTGCAAATCGTTAAAAATATATCGTAAATAAGTAAATCGTAAATAAAATCATGGCAGCATTAGGAAAAATTCGAAAAAGAGGCGTGGCCCTGGTAATCATTATCGGCCTTGGCCTTTTCGCCTTCATCGCTGAAGAAGCCTTCCGTTCTTGCGAAGCAACCAAGAACCAGCAGCGTCAGCAGGTGGGCGAAGTGTTAGGAAACAAGATCAACGTACAGGAGTTCCAGGCCCTGGTCGATGAGTATCAGGAGGTCCTCAAGATGACACAGGGTGTCGACAACCTCTCTGAGGAACAACTCAACAGCCTGAAGGACGAGGTGTGGAACTCTTATGTCAACGAGCAGATTATCGCCAACGAGGCCGGCAAGATCGGTCTGACGGTGACCGACGAGGAGATGCAGAACATCATGAAGGAAGGTACCAACCCCATGCTTATGCGCACACCCTTCGTCAATCAGGAGACAGGCCGCTTCGATGTGACCATGCTCACCAAGTTCCTGGCCGACTATAAGAAGAACGCCTCTAACCCCCAGGTGGCAGAGTCTTATCAGAAGATCTACCAGTTCTGGCAGTTCATCGAGAAGCAGTTGCGCTCGCAGACCCTGGCTCAGAAGTACCAGGCACTCATTGGCAACAGCCTCCTCTCCAACCCTGTCTCTGCCAAGATGGCTTTCGAGGCACAGAATCAGGAGAGCGACGTGGAACTGGCTTCCATCGCTTATAGCACTGTCAACGACAATGACGTCCAGGTGGCTGAGTCCGACCTCAAGGCTGAGTACGATGCCAAGAAGGAGATGTTCAAGCAGACCGTCGAGACTCGCGATATCAAGTATGTGGCCTTCCAGGTGGTCGCCTCTGCTGCAGACCGTCAGGCCCTCATGGCTACCATGAAGGAGGCTTCCGACAAGTTGCAGAGCGGTGCCAACCCCGCTGAGGTGGTGCGCAAGGCACAGTCGCAGTTCCCTTACACAGGTATCGCTGCCACGAAGAAGGCATATCCCTCTGACATCGCAGCCAAGATCGACTCGATGGCTGTAGGTCAGACTTCTGCTCCCTTCGAGACCAAGTCCGACAACACCCTCAATGTCGTGAAACTCCTTGCCAAGGTCCAGATGCCCGACTCCATCGAGTATCGTCAGATCCAGGTGGGTGGAGCCACCGTCGACGAGGCTCGTAAGACCGCTGACAGCATCTATACCGCCCTGAAGGGTGGGGCAGACTTCGACAAACTCGCCGAGAAATATGGTCAGACCGGACAGAAACAGTGGCTCACCTCTGCCATGTACGAGAACTCCAACACCATGGACGAGGAGTCGAAGAACTACCTCAACAGCATCAATACCCTCGCAGTCAACGACGTGAAGAACCTCGAGTTCTCACAGGGTAACATCGTGCTCCAGGTCACAGCCCGTAAGGCCATGGTCGACAAGTACGACGTGGCTGTGGTGAAGCATACCATCGATTTCTCAAAGGCCACATACTCAGAGGCTTACAATAAGTTCAGCCAGTATGTCAGCGAGAATAAGACCCTCGAGCAACTGGAGAAGAATGCCGGTAAGTTCGGCTATAAGGTGCAGGAGCGTAAGGACCTCTTCAACTCAGAGCACAACGTGGCAGGCCTTCGTGCCACCCGTGAGGCCATGAAGTGGATCTTCGACGCCAAGGCCGGTGAGGTCAGCCCCCTTTATGAGTGTGGCAGCAACGACAACCTCCTCGTGGTAGCCCTGACCAAGGTCAACCCCGTGGGTTACCGTTCACTCAGCGATGTCCAGGACATCCTGAAGCCGGAGGTGCTCCGCAACAAGAAGTTCGAGCAGATCAAGGCTAAGTTCGCTGGTGTCGCCGACATCGCAGCCGCCAAGGCCAAGGGTGCCCGTGTCGACTCAGTGAAGCAGATCACCTTCTCTGCTCCTGTCTTCGTACAGGCAACAGGTTCCAGTGAGCCCGCCCTCTCAGGTGCAGTGGCAGCCCTCAAGCAGGGAGACTTCTCCAAGGCCCTTGTCAAGGGTAATGGTGGTGCCTACCTCTTCCGTGTCATCAAGAAGGCACAGCGCGAAGGTGCCAAATTCGACGAGAAGACCGTGGAGCGTTCTCTCAGCCAGCGTGCCCAGCAGGCCGCCGGCCGTTTCCTCCAGGAACTCTACCAGAAGGCCAACGTCGTCGATAACCGCTACCTCTTCTTTTAACGGTAACCTCTTCCCCTCCTAAGTTAGGAGGGGTGCCCGGACGGGCGGGGTGGTCTGAACGAGCGCCAGTGCTCTTCGCTCTTTCTGTCGCTCTTCCCTCGCTCCCTATAAAAAAATCCCGAAATGCCTTGGCCATTTCGGGATTTTATCGTATCTTTGCACCCAAATATCTTCTCATCACGTTGTCAGATTCAGATAAGATACTCCCCACCCCCTGCACAGGACCTGCCTCCTGTGCCTTCCCCGAGGCAAAAAGTTCCAAGACAGGGGCATCAGTCTCATACACCCCAGCCCCAGACAAGCACTGGTATGTTTTCCGTATCACCTACAACCGTGAGCAGTTGGCTGCCGACTATCTCATAGACCAGGGCATCTATGCCTATCTCGCCCTCGGCTGGAAGCAGGTGCTGCGTGAGGGCAAGAAGAAGCGCATACTCAGTCCCCTCTTCAACATGGTCTTTGCCTATGTCACCCCCGACCAGGCCGATACCTTTGTCCACGACACCCCCCTCTGTCCGTTCATCACCTACTACTATGATCACTTTACTGTGGGTCTCGACTATCGCAACCCGCCCCTGACCATCCCCGCTGTCGAGATGCTGTCCTTCATCCGGGCCACCTGTCTTCAGGACCCCCATGTCATGGCACCCGTCAGAACCGTATTGCCGTCTCCCTCCGAGGCATCTCCACCCTCATTGTCACCGCCTATATCCCCACCGCCTTCCTCGAAAAGGTATCACAGTGAAATCATAATTATTCAAGAATAATTAAGTCTGCACGCTCCGCGTGGAAATTAAGCAAAAATTGGAATCAAAATTATTCAAAATAAAAAATTTTCGAGGAAGGAGGATATTTCGAGGAGGGAGGAGTGAGGAGTGTGGAGTGAGATTACTCGGGGATGCGGGATAGTAAATTGAATTTTGAACAATTTTTTGATTAATTTTTGAACAATTTCCGCCGTAGGCGTCCCAAATAAGAGTAGCACATGTGCTACAGATGATGAACGACCACATCCTGCTCCCCCAAAAGAATAATCCCGAATTATTTGTTTATCTCAGATATTTATTTGTTTATCTCAGATATTTGTTGTATCTTTGCACCCAAATATCCGTATGAACGCGTTGTCTAATGCTAATATGGCTGTTTCCAATCCCCGCCCAGGCCTTATCCCCTGTGCCCTCCCCGGTGTCCAATCCACCACCCCCGGGGTGTCGGTAAGATATACTCAAATCTGATCCAGATAATATGGATTTGATATTGAATTAAATGCTTTATTATGCAACCGAAAGGATATTATTGAAGATTATGTGTAGATATAATTTGAGTTTTAATATAGATGACCAAGTGGTTGATTTGGTTAGACCTAAACTTGGCGGTGACAAGGCTTTGGAGTCATGGATGATCCAGATGCTTAAGAAGGCGATGACCGATTATGCTCATGAATTGAGAGCACAGACTACAAGTGTTGTGGACGGTGAGGAATTGCTCAGGAAGTTAAAGGCATTGCCGAATACGCCCGAAGGTTTTTTACAGTTGGATACAGTTCTGATGCCCGCAAAGACCTCTTTTGAAGAGTTGAGAGAAGAGGCTTATGCAGAAAAGTACAACATATGAAAGTTCTAGTTGATACTAATGTCATTTTAGACTATGTGCTTCAGCGTGAGCATTATGCAGAAGCGAAGCAGGCTATAGTTCAGGGAATAGCCGCCAAAGACAATCTTTTGATGTCTGTAGGAGGATTCTACACTATGCTCTTCATTGTGGATAAGTATTTTCGTAAGGATCTTCAGCAGAGTCGTCAAGCAGCGATAGAACAAACGCGCGATGTGATGCGCAAGGTGCTTAGTCTGTTCACTGTCGCCGAGCATGACAATGAGACGTTGCTAAATGGTATAAACGATGTGTCATATAATGACATAGAAGATAGTTGTCAGTATCAGTTAGCATTAAAACATGGTTGTGAGAAACTTCTGACTTTTAATATCTCCGATTTTCCTTTCAGTTCCAGCAAGGGTGTTGAAATAGTAACTCTTTGTTGATGATATAATGGTATAGTTACTATTAAGGAATTCCTTTTCGGCTTTCCGCCTCGCGCCAGCCGATAAACACTCATGGCTCACTCCATGCGCCAGCCGATAAAAAAAAACATCGCGTGTCCCGCGATACTAAAAAGACGCAAAAATCGTCGGTTTCCGCGATTTTTGTTTAAGCCTCTCACCATGTGGGGAGAGGTTTGGAGAGGGGGAGGTACCCTCTCTTAAGGACAAGAGAGGGGCGGGTGAGTTGGTGAAAAGTTTCCTTCATGAATGAGGGAGTAGGGTGGTTGGAACAAACGACTCTGTTTCTCTCCTGAGAGAAAAAAGAAAACTTTCTAAAAGTTTTGCTTAATTCAAATAAATATCGTATCTTTGCCCCAAAATATAGAATAACAGTTTATGGAAGATAATAAATCAACTATAGTCAGCGAGCCAGCCGCTTACGACAGCACTTCGTATGTGATGCCGCGCAACAGTTTGATTTCCATGCTTTCATCCGTGGGGATCGAAGATATTCCGATGGCAATAAGATATCTTGTGGACAAGTTGGCTGCGGCACAGAAAAAGGAAACAGAAGACAAGTCTGTACATATTTGGGACAATTATGAACTCTCTCCTGAGATTATTGCAATGGCTCCAGTAAAGCGCAAGAACATCTACGGCGATTATGATGCAGAGTTAACAGAGATCTTAGAGGAGAAGTACAAATGAAGGTATTTCTTGACACTAACGTTATTCTCGATTTCTATGATAGTAGCAGAGGACACTATATGCCAACTGCTGTTGTCTTTGATTTGGCCTTAAAAGGCAAAATCCAACTGTCAGTCTGTGCTCAGAGTTTCATCACGGCATTCTATCTCCTTCGGAAAGTATATGATAAAGAGACACTTTATACGAGTATGAGGTCACTCTTCAAACTTTGTGAGGTTTCTGCTGTAGACGCCCAGGTTATAAAAATGGCGTTATCCAGAGAAGGTCGTGACTTTGAGGATACAGTGCAGTACTTCTCTTCAAAGACGATTGAAGCCGACCTCATTCTGACGAGAGACGACAAGGGCTTTGCAGAATTTGACATACGCCACATAACAGCGGAGCAATTCCTCTGCGAATACCTCCCGCAGATAGGAAAATAGAAAAGATTGACCTTATTACGATGTTGACACAATCGTTGAAGAAGACCTCTCCTAACCATATATCAGCCAAAAAGTATTATGGTATTTGGGGCAATGAAGGGATGTCTGACAATGAGTTTATTGACGAACTGAAATCACTCCGTGGTACCAGTCGTGAAATTATTGAACTATGAGTCAGTATCTGCTTTCCATCCTTTCCAAGACATAAAATTGGATAATTGGATAATTCGATCTGAATAATAATCTTCTTATTCAAAACCATATAGGTCCCATCCCCCGATGGTGACCCTTTAAGCAATAGGGGTTTCACCCCATACCCCAGTGTTTTAGCATGGTAATACATTTTGTGGCTCACTCCACGCGCTAGCCGATAAACAGTAAGCAGCCAATTCTGACGTATTGCAGGAAAAAGTAGAATGATATACCTTTGCACTGACATTTTAAATATAAGATTATGTTCAGTAGCAAAGACTTT
>ONPM01000146.1 GCA_900319715.1 uncultured Prevotella sp. | reverse complement strand
GAAGCGCGCCCCAGGCTTGTATCACAACACCGCCGTGGTGCTGGAGAAAGACGGTTCCATCGCCGGCACCTACCGCAAGATGCACATCCCCGACGACCCAGCCTACTACGAGAAGTTCTACTTCACGCCTGGCGACCTGGGCTTCCATCCCATCGACACCTCCGTAGGCCGTCTGGGCGTGATGGTGTGCTGGGACCAGTGGTATCCCGAGGCAGCCCGTCTGATGGCCCTTCAGGGTGCAGAGATACTCATCTACCCTACTGCCATCGGCTACGAGTCGAGCGACACGCCCGAGGAGCAGCAGCGCCAGCGTATGGCCTGGCAGACCGTCCAGCGCGGACATGCCGTCGCCAACGGACTGCCCGTCGTCACCGTCAACCGTGTGGGACACGAACCTGATCCTTCCGCCCAGACAAACGGCATCCAGTTCTGGGGCACCTCGTTCGTCGCAGGCCCTCAGGGTGAGATCATCTACGAGGCATCCACCGACGAGGAGGAGAGCATCATCGTCAGCCTCGACCTGTCGCATTCCGAGCAGGTGCGCCGCTGGTGGCCTTTCCTCCGCGACCGCCGCATCGATGCCTACGATGGCGTCCTCCGAAGGTTTATTGACTAATAGAGTTTAGTTTACAGTTGACGGTTTACAGTTTACAGATGATTACTTCTATAGGCAATTGTCTGGGCGTGCAAGGAAATCAACTGTAAACTGTAAACCGTAAACTGTAAACAGAACATTAAACTGTAAACAAAAAAAATACATGAGCAACCAATTAAGATTCCAAGTCGTAGAGGAGGCCTTCAAGAAGAAGGCCGTAGAAGTGCCAACACCTTCCGAGCGCCCCTCCGAATACTTCGGCAAGTACGTGTTCAACCGCGAGAAGATGCGTAAGTACCTGCCAGCAGACGTGTATAACAAACTCATCGATGTCATCGACAACGGGGCACGCCTCGACCGCAGCATCGCCGATGCCGTTGCCGACGGCATGAAGCACTGGGCACAGGAGATGGGCGCCACCCACTACACCCACTGGTTCCAGCCCCTCACCGAGGGTACTGCCGAGAAGCACGACGCCTTCGTGGAGCACGACGGCAAGGGCGGCATGATGGAGACCTTCAGCGGCAAACTGCTCGTGCAGCAGGAGCCCGACGCCTCCTCGTTCCCCAACGGCGGCATCCGCAACACCTTCGAGGCCCGCGGCTACAGCGCCTGGGACCCCACCTCGCCCGTCTTCATCATCGACGACACCCTCTGCATCCCCACCATCTTCATCGCCTATACCGGCGAGGCCCTCGACTACAAGGCACCGCTGCTCCGCTCGCTCCACGCCGTCACAAAGGCAGCCAAAGAGGTCTGCGGATTCTTCTACGACGACGTGCGCAAGGTGCAGGTGAACCTCGGCTGGGAGCAGGAGTACTTCCTCGTCGACGAAGGGCTCTACTCTGCCCGTCCCGACCTGCTGATGACGGGTCGCACGCTGATGGGCCACGAGAGCGCGAAGAACCAGCAGATGGACGACCACTACTTCGGCACCATCCCCGACCGCGTGCAGGCCTTCATGAAAGACCTCGAGATCCACGCCCTCGAACTCGCCATCCCCTGCAAGACGCGCCACAACGAGGTGGCCCCGAACCAGTTCGAACTCGCCCCGATCTTCGAAGAGTGCAACCTCGCCGTCGACCATAACATGCTGCTCATGTCGCTCATGAAGCGCGTGGCCCGCAACCACGGCTTCCGCGTGCTGCTCCACGAGAAGCCCTTCGACGGCATCAACGGCTCGGGCAAGCACAACAACTGGAGCCTCACCGCCGAAAGGGATGGAGGCAAGGGCACCCTGCTCCACGCCCCAGGCAAGGCCGACGCCACAAGCCCTGAGCGCACGGCCAACGAGACGCTGCGATTCGTCACCTTCATCGTCGAGACCCTCATGGCCGTCTATCGCCACAACGGACTGCTGAAAGCCTCCATCATGTCGGCCACCAACGCCCACCGCCTGGGCGGCAACGAGGCCCCGCCAGCCATCATCAGTTCGTTCCTCGGCAAGCAACTCACCGAACTCCTCGACTACCTGGAAAGTGAAGAGTTAAGAGTGAAGAGTGAAGAATCTCCTGCCGGAGTTCCTGCTGCCGACGATGGTAAGGCGGAAGCAAATTCTTCACTCTTCACGCTTCACTCTTCACTCATGAAGAAACTCGACATCCCGCAGATTCCCGACCTCATCATCGACAATACCGACCGCAACCGCACGTCGCCCTTCGCCTTCACCGGCAACCGCTTCGAGTTCCGTGCACCAGGCTCGTCGGCCAACTGTGCCTCGGCCATGATCGCCCTCAACTCCGCGATGGCCGAAGCCCTGCAGGACTTCAAGAAGCGCGTCGACCAGAAGATTGCCGAATACTCAGGCCACCCCGAGTTCGCCGAAGGCTCTGGCCACACCGCCAAGTTCCACGCCATCCTCGACGTGCTGCGCGACGACATCAAGACCTGCAAGCCCATCCGCTTCGACGGCAACGGCTACTCGGAGGAATGGGTGAAGGAGGCAGCCCGACGCGGACTCGACGTGGAGAAGTCGTGCCCCAAGATCTTCGAGCACTACCTCGACGACGACAGCATCCGCATGTTCGAGGCCACGAAGGTGATGAACCGCAAGGAACTCGAGGCGCGCAACGAGGTGAAATGGGAGACCTACGTGAAGACCGTTCAGATTGAGGCCCGCGTCATGGGCGACATGTCGATGAACCACATCATCCCCGTCTCGACCCACTACCAGTCGCAACTCATCAAGAACGTGCAGGGCATGAAAGACGTCTTCCCCGCCGACGAGGCCCAGCGCCTCTCGCGCCGCAACCTGAAACTCATCCAGGAGATAGCCGAGCGCACGGAGCGCATCGAGCAACTCGTCGAGGAACTCACCGAGGCCCGCCGCGTGGCCAACCGCATCGCCGACATCCACGAGCGCGCCATCGCCTACCACGACACCGTCTGCCCGAAGATGGAAGCCATCCGCCACGAGACCGACTGCCTCGAAATGATTGTCGAAGACGGCCTCTGGTCGCTGCCCAAGTACCGCGAACTGCTCTTTATCCGCTAAGAAATATGTTCGACGAGATTGATGCCACCGGGTCGGGCGACAAGAGAGACCCCCGTATGCGCAACGTGGAGGCAGAGATGATCCGGAGTCACGAACTATGCCTGAAAATCTCGGCCCGGAAGCCCACAGACCCCGATTACAAGAGCCTGCTGGAAGAACTGTTTCAATGCGAGATAGACGACAGCGTCGCCATCGTCTCGCCCTTCTATTGTGATTGCGGATGCCGGATGACAATCGGGAAGAACATCACGATCAACAAAGGCGCAACCATACTCTCGCCCGGGCGGGTGGTGATAGAAGACAACGTCCTGATCGGCCCCGAGGTCAAGATTGCGACGGTCGACCACGACCTGTACGACAGGCACAACCTGTTCCATTTCGGGCAGGTGACCATCAGAGAGAATGCATGGATCTGCATCGGTGCCGTCATCTGTCCGGGCGTCACCATCGGCAGGAATGCCGTCGTTGCAGCCGGAGCCGTGGTCACGAAGGATGTGCCAGACAATGTGGTGGTCGGCGGTAACCCCGCCCGCATCATCAAGAAGATCGTGCCGCAAGAATGACGCAGAGGACTCTTTTCGCATACTTTTTCAGTCATACGCACAGGACTCCAATACGCACAGGACTCCAATCCCCTTATGCGTCCAAGATGGCCAAGCAGAAATAAACACGCCGAATTGCTATCCCGACATAGCAAAACGTAGGGTGCGTTTGTAGTAATGCCTTCCACGGGTCGTGCTAATGCCTACTACGACTCGTACTAATGCCTTGTACGACTCATAGTAGGCATTACTATCAGGGGTAAAGCCCTATCAGCACGAGGCATGGAAGG